>NZ_CEZFMW010000046.1:0-25605 GCF_982993085.1 Thalassobacter sp.
ATCAGAATATTTGGCTGTGTCATGTCTGCCTCCCTTTGGGATCATCGCTAGGGGGCGAAAGGTGCGGCGTCAATTGGTGTTGAACGTCGGGCCTGGGGGTCTACCTGACGGTCATGGAATTACTGCACGCGACCGATGTCTCCAAAAGTTTTGAAACGGGCGAAGGCCCCTTGCAGGTGTTGCGGGGGGTGTCGTTATCGTTGGCTGCAGGCACCAGCCTTGCCCTGACGGGGGAAAGCGGGTCGGGCAAATCGACGTTGCTGTATTTGATCGGTGGCTTGGACGTGCCGGATGCGGGACATATCCGCATCGCGGGCACTGATATCGCAGGCCTTGATGATCCGGGTCGCGCGGCGCTTCGGAGAGGGACGGTTGGGGTGGTGTTCCAACAATTCAACCTGATCCCGTCGTTGGATGTTGCGGCCAATCTGGCGTTTCATGCGCGGCTCTCTGGGCGTCACGATGCGGGATGGACGGCACACCTCGCGGAGCGTTTGGGCCTAAGCGCGCTTTTGTCCCGTTACCCCGAACAACTATCGGGCGGCCAGCAGCAACGGGTGGCCATTGGGCGGACCTTGGCCGCCAAGCCGAAGTTAGTGCTTGCGGATGAACCGACCGGCAATCTGGATGAGGCAACGGGCGACGCGGTGATGGACCTGTTGCTGGAGCTTGTGTCTGAGACCGGTGCGGGCCTGTTGATGGTCACGCACTCTATGCGGCTGGCGGCGCGGTTGGACCGTCAGGTCGGTCTGCGCGCCGGTGTGATCGCGTGATCCGGGCAGGCGCGCAGGCGCTGTGGTCGCATTGGGCGCGGCATCGGTTGCAGTTGTTGGTGGTGATTATCGGCTTGGCGTTGGCCACGGGGTTGTGGACCGGGGTGCAAGCCATCAACGCCGAGGCGCGGGGCAGTTATGACCGAGCCGCAAGCGCGCTGGGCCAAACACAACTGCAACAGATCACGCGCGCGGACGGACCTTTGCGATTAGCGGATTTCGTAGCGCTGCGCCGGGCCGGGTGGCTGGTGTCGCCCGTGGCGCAGGGTGGGTTACGCGGCAGTGGCCTAGAGGTGTTGGGGTTTGATCCGTTCACCGCCCCCCAACAGGCCACGGTGCCGGATCTAAGCGGCGCAGGCGATCTGAGCGCATTTTTGGTGCCGCCCGGTGTGGTGTTCGTCCATCCCGATACGGTGGATCGATTGCCCGAGGGGCTGCCCCCGGCCCGTGTGCTGGATACGATTGCGCCGGGGCGGCTGGTGACTGACCTGACCATCGCGATGCAGCTTTTACGGAGCGATACGCTTTCGTCGATCATTGTGCTCGAAAACCAACCTACACGCCGCACGCCGCTGTCTGATCTTGACGCGGGCTATACGCTGAGCGCGCCGAGTGAGGGTTCTGATATCGCGCGTCTTACGGATAGCTTTCACCTGAACCTGACTGCGTTCGGGTTGCTCTCTTTTGCGGTTGGATTGTTCATTGTGCACGCGGCCATCGGCCTTGCGTTTGAACAAAGGCGCGTTCTGTTTCGGACCCTGCGCGCCTTGGGGCTGCCGCAGCGTGCGTTGGTGGGGTTATTGGCCGCTGAGGCGTTCGTGCTCGCGACCGTGGGAGGCAGTCTTGGCGTCGTGTTGGGGTATGTCGTGGCTGCCGCACTATTGCCGGGGGTCGCCGCGACCCTGTCTGGGCTTTATGGTGCATCTGTATCCGGCAGTCTCAGCCTCAGCCCGATCTGGTGGCTTACGGGGTTTGTCATGGCCTATGTCGGGGCTGCGGCGGCAGCGGGCAGTAGCCTGTGGCAGCTATCGCGCCTGCCCATTTTGGCACCAGCGATGCCGCGCGCATGGGCGCGGGCCAACGCCAGCACCGCAAGGTTGCAGGCGTTTGGGGGGCTTGGGCTTCTAATCGCTGCGTTGGTGCTGGGCATTGCGGGGGATGGTTTGATCGCCGGGTTCGCGTGTCTTGCGGCGCTGTTATTGGGGGCGGCCCTTTTGGTGCCCACAGCCTTGGCGATCATCATCGCGGGGTTGTCACGCTTTGGCACAGGTGTTGTCACCCGCTGGGTCTGGGCAGACACACGGCAGCAAATTCCAGCGCTATCGCTTGCTTTGATGGCGCTTTTGCTTGCGCTTTCGGCGAACGTGGGTGTGTCGACCATGGTCGGGTCCTTTAGGGGCACGTTCATTGGCTGGCTCGATCAACGTCTGGCTTCTGACCTTTATGTCACCACACGCAACTCGGCTGAAGCCGCCGCGTTCCAGGAATTTGTCGCGGGTGATGTCCGCGCCATTTTGCCGATCATCTCAGCTGAGGTCAGCTTGGGTGAAACCCCCGGTGAGGTGTTCGGCATCAAGGATCACGCAATTTACCGCGATCACTGGCCACTGCTAGAGGGGGCATCGGACGTCTGGGACCGTGTCGCGGCAGGAACGGGCGTTTTGGTGAACGAACAGCTGGCCCGCCGTGACGACCTTTGGACTGGTGAAATCCTGATGCTGGCCCCTGATTGGCGCATGGAAATCGTGGGCGTCTATTCCGACTACGGCAATCCGGCTGGGCAGGCGATCATTGGCTATGAAACGTTTGTAGCCCGCTTTCCGGACATTTCGCCGGTGCGCTTTGCGATCAGTGCAGAGGCCCCCGCCGCGTTGCGCGACCGGATTGTCATGGATTTTGGCCTGCCCCTCGACAATACGATCAACCAAGAGGAGGTCAAAGCGTTCTCCCTTGAGGTGTTTGAGCAGACGTTTCTCGTGACCCGCGCGCTCAATGTGTTGACGTTGGGGGTTGCGGGATTTGCGCTATGGGCGTCGTTGACGACGGTGGCCACGATGCGTTTGCCGCAGCTTGCCCCAGTGTGGGCGCTTGGGCTGACCCGTCGCCACCTTGCGGCGCTGGAGATGGGGCGCGCGCTTGTGCTTGCTGTGTTGACGGCGGTGCTGGCCGTACCGGTTGGCTTGGGGCTTGCGTGGGTGTTGCTGGCCATTGTGAATGTTGAGGCGTTTGGCTGGCGATTGCCGATGCAGGTGTTTCCATGGGATTGGGCGCAATTGTTGCTGTGGGCACTGGTGGGGGCGGCCCTTGCTGCGGCCCTGCCGATGCGCAGCATTGCAAAACTGCCCCCGTCCGAATTGTTGAAGGTGTTTGCCCATGCCCGCTAAAGCCATTTGCGCAGCCGTTTGGTTGATCTGCACACCCATGATCGCGCTGGCCCAGGGGTTTGCGGGCCTTGGGCAAGAGGCAGACGGTTATGCGCTGCCAACCCCGGAACCGAGCTTCACGTTTCCCCAAGATCACGGCGCACACCCCGATTTTCGTATTGAATGGTGGTATCTAACGGCTGTGCTAGAGGGCGAGGACGGCCAAACCTATGGCGTGCAATGGACGCTTTTCCGCTCTGCGTTGCGGCCCGAAGGGGACGTGCAGGTGTGGATGGGGCACGCCGGGATCACCACGCCCGACACCCATTTCACAGGCGAGCGTTTGGCGCGTGGCGGCATAGGGCAGGCGGGTGTCACGCCCGAACCCTTTGCCGCATGGATCGATGATTGGACCATGCAAACCCGCGCCGCGACGGGTGACGCGCTGGATGCGTTGCACCTGACGGCCACGCTAGAGGGTGCGACCTATGCCCTCGATCTTACCGCGACGGGGCCGTTGGTGTTTCATGGTGACAATGGGTTTTCGGTGAAATCCAACAGCGGGCAGGCGAGCTACTATTACTCGCAGCCCTTCTATGAGGTCAGCGGTGTCTTGAACCTGCCGGATGGCGATGTCGCTGTCACCGGGCAGGGGTGGCTGGACCGAGAGTGGTCATCGCAGCCGCTTGATGCAGGGCAACTCGGGTGGGATTGGTTTTCGCTGCACTTTGAGGGGGGCGAGCGGTTGATGGGTTTTGGTCTCCGGGATGAGGCGGGCATATCGTTCACCTACGCCAGTTGGATCACGCCGGATGGCGCTGTGACGCCGTCAAACGACCTGCGCCTTACCCCTTTACGTACCGCGAATGTGGCGGGCCGAGAGGTCCCTGTGGATTGGCGGGTTGAGCTGCCTTCCCAAGCGCTGGATATCACGACCCGCGCCATCAATGATGACAGTTGGCAGGCGACGTTGTTTCCCTATTGGGAAGGGCCGGTGGCGGCCACTGGGACGCACAAGGGCCGCGGATACCTAGAGATGACGGGCTATTAGCCTGCGTCAAACATCGGAAAGCTGACGCCTAACGCCCAGCCAAGACACAGCCCAAGGCCCGCACCCACAGCCACCACAGCGCCACTGCGGCGACCAACCCATCCACCCATCACGCCAAAGCTTGCATAGAACAACCCAATCAGCGGCAGGATCAGTAGCAGGAAAAAGAGACGTTCAAAGTCCAGTGCAGTGGCAATTGCGAGGGACCCGAGAAAGCTGATCCGAGCGGCGGTTTTGCGCAGGAACGAGGCGCTTCCGGCTTGGGTAAGTGTTGCCTCCGCAAGTAGTGCAAGGATGGTGCCGATGCTGATCGCCGCGATGATGCCGATGCGTGGGCCTGTTGGGAAAAAGCTTGCGACATAGCGGTCAAGAAATCCGCCAAAAAGGACCAGGCCCCATAGAAGCAGAATGGCAAAGGGCAGTGCGCGCAAGCCTGTAAAACGAACCCCGCCCATGCGCAAAAGGGCGAGTGTCAGAAGGCCGTAAACGGCTGCATGTACCGCAAGGTAATCGGCGACTAAAACCGGCAAAAACCGCAGATCGAACGGCGCGAGGATGAGTGGCGTGACAAGTGCCGGCACCAATGTTGCGAGCCAGAATGTGCGAGTTGGAATTGCGTCTGGGGCAGCGCCGTGGGGTAAGGCGCGTGCCAATGGCCAGCCAAGTGCCACGATACCCGCAAGTGCCAGCAAAACCCACATGCCTGTGGCGGCGATTGGGGGGGTGATATCGCGTTCAAATGCGGCATTGATCCACGCAAGTGCTTCGCGTTTTGCGGTCTGCGAATAGAGGATGCCGACATGCTCAACCCCCGGTGCCACAACGGCGCGCCGGACGACGGGGCCTTGGGTCACAGTCGCACCCTCTTCGCCGGGCCCGACCAGTGTCATGGCGTCGATGGCTGCGTCGCGTAGATGGCCCTCGGCTTGTCCGGATATCATTAACAAACGGGTCGGCTCGGTGCTGGATACAGCCTCAGAGAACATGGAAATACCGACAACTGTTGGTATTTTGTCCGCCACTGCGACGCGGGCGATCACGTCTGTGGCCATAGAGTGCCCGAGCAGCGCGATGCGCCCATCCACCCCCGGCAGAGTGCGTGCAAAGTCGATCACCCGGCGGGTTTCATCCATTAATAATCTGGTTGTGCCGTCGATTTGGGTCACATCGCCAGACATCGGGATCGGGTTGCGACCGTGCCCCTCAAAATCAAAGCTAACGGCATAATACCCCGCGCGTGCAAGCGTCAGGGCGTAGCCCTCCATCAACTGGCGAGACCCGGCAAAGCCGTGCGCAATTACCACCGCAGGACCCGGACCCGCGCCGTAGATAGTGACCGGCGTCGTGCCCACGTTAGTGGCTTGTTGGGGGATACCCGCGCGCTCTTGCTCAAGCTGAAATACCCCAATCGTGAGGGCAAAAAGAGCGACCAACGTGGTTAACAGGCGCATATTTGAAGCTTTCGGTGAGACGATTAATCGGGTGTTCATCTAGTGTTGTTACGCCTTTGGCAAAGCGAAACCTCTGTGAGTGCTATGTCCAACGATTTCGAACGCCCCATCATCATTAAGCGCAAGAAAGTCATCAGTGGCGGGGGGCACCACGGGGGCGCGTGGAAGGTTGCATATGCGGATTTCGTGACCGCGATGATGGCGTTTTTCATGCTGATGTGGCTGCTTAATGCCACCACAGAGAACCAGCGCAAGGGCCTTGCGGATTATTTCAGCCCGGAAATCCCGATTGCTCGGATTTCTGGTGGTGGGGATGGCGCGATGGGCGGCTCTAGCGCGTTCTCGCAGGAGACACTGGCACGTGATGGGGTAGGTGGCATCGGTAAGGAGCAGGGGGTTGTGCAGCAAGCTTTTGGGACCGCAGGCACCATGCAGGCCCTAGCAGAAGCCGAAGAAGCGGCCGCGAAGGAAGAAGAGGATTTGGCCGCAGCCGCCAGCACACTGTTGGGTTTGGGGGGCGATAGTCTGGTTGAGGAATTGGCCTTAACGCATGTGCAAACGCGGCTCACGGATGAGGGGTTGGTGGTCGAGATATTTGATCTACCGGACAATCGGTTGTTTGAACCGGGGACCGATACACCAAAACCAGAACTGATCGCACTTGCGCAGATGATAAATCGTGTATCGACGATGGTGTCCAACAGTGCGGCTATCGAAGGCTATACACGCGCGCGCCCAATTGTTGAGGCAAGGGATATCTCGTGGGATCTGTCGACCAGCCGGGCCAATAGGATGCGGATGCTAATGATAGATGCTGGGTTTGATGGTCGGCGCATCCAGCGCGTGACAGGACACGCTGATCGCAGCCCAAAGACAAAAGGGCCTATGGATTATAGAAACAACCGGCTGGAGGTCGTTTTTCTGCGCACAAACCCGCGTGCGGCCGCTGGGCGACGCTAATCAATAGGCGTGATCAGCGAAAATACGGGTCAAATCTCCGTTCCAGCGACCGTTATAGTCGTCCACCAATTCGTCAGCGGGAACTTTGCCGGTCTCAATGGATTCTTTGAGGGCGTTGAGGAAATGCGTCTCATCAGGGACAAGTCCGCCGACGCCGGGCCGCGCGCGTGCTTTGAGGCCAGCCTCGGAAATGGCGACAGCTTCACGCGCGATATCGATCATCCGCAGACCGTTCACTTCTGCTTGAAGGCCATGGACTGAGGCGGCGACGCGCAGTTCCTCGCGGGTTTCGGCGTCCCAATCCTTGACCAAATCCCAGGCCGCATCCAACGCACCTTGGTCATATGTCAGGCCGACCCAAAACGCGGGCAGGGCGCAAAGCCGCCGCCATGGGCCACCATCGGCCCCCCGCATTTCGATGAACTTCTTCAACCGGGCTTCTGGGAAACAGGTTGTTAGGTGGTCTGCCCAGTCGCTCATCAGGGGCTTTTCCCCGGGCAGCGCGGGCAGCTCCCCCTTGAGGAAATCGCGGAACGACATGCCAAGCGCGTCGGTATATTCGCCATCGCGGTAGACAAAATACATCGGCACATCGAGCGCATATTGCACCCACGCCTCAAACCCGAAACCTTCGTCAAATACGAACGGGATCATGCCGGTGCGCGCGTCATCCAGATGCCGCCAAATGCGAGAACGCCAAGATTTATGACCGTTCAGGGTGCCCTCAAAAAACGGTGAGTTCGCGAACAAGGCGACTGCCGCAGGCTGCAGCGCGATTGCCACGCGCATCTTTTTCACCATGTCGGCTTCAGATTCGAAGTCGAGGTTCACTTGTACGGTGCAGGTCCGCCGCATCATGGATGTGCCGGCGGTGCCGACGCGCTCCATGTAGGCGTTCATCAATTTGTAGCGCCCTTTGGGCATCAAGGGCATTTCTTCGTGTGACCAAATGGGGGCCGCGCCTAACCCGATAAAGCCCACGCCGATCTCATCGGCGATATCCTTGACCTCGGCCAGATGGGTGTTCACCTCATCGCATGTCTGGTGGATCGTCTCGAGGGGGGCGCCAGACAGTTCCAGCGCGCCGCCGGGTTCGAGGCTGACGTTCGCGCCGTCTTTTTCGAGGCCAATGATATGGGGGCCTTCAAAAACTGGGGCCCAGCCATAGCGATGTTGCAGGCCTTCGAGCACCGCCTTGATGGAGCGATCACCATCGTAGGGCAGCGGCTTAAGGCTGTCTTTGCAATAACCGAATTTCTCGTGCTCGGTTCCGATCCGCCAGTCTTCTTTGGGTTTGCAGCCATCTGCAAGATACTGCGCGAGCTGGTCGTGGTGAGTGATCGGCGCGCCGCCGGACTGTGGAATGGACATATGCGTCTCCGAAAGGGTAGCTGTCCCGCCGGAGCGGAGTGGGTCACGACTGAGCGCTCTGGCGGGTCAAGTCAAGGCCTTGAGCGTGCGGGTGTGTGCAGGATGGCACCAAATCAGGCGCGCGGTCGGTGTGCGTGATTGCACAGCGCGCACCATCAGCCCGGTGTCGAACTGCGGCAGCGCGGTGAATGTATCCAGCAGGACATCCACACCAGACGCGCCCGCTGGGATAATAAGGGGCTGGGGTTCATGGCTGGATAGCCGCCAAAAGGTGCTGCCATCGTTCGTTCTCGTAAAGCTTACTTCGCGCAAATCCGCGAGCGCGACAGTGCCACCCGCAAGCGGGCCAAGGTAAGTGATCCGGCCTTCGGTCACCTCAACAAGGCCGGGGGCTTCGGTATCGGTACGAAACAATGCATGGCGCGTGCCGGTAAAAATAAGTGCCGCGCCGATCAGGGCGATGACCCCGCCCGCCAGCACACCAAGCCCAAAGGACGCAAACGCAATCCAACCGCCGATACCGGCGATAGTGGTGCCAATCATCGCCTCACGCCATTGTTTCAGGCGCGCAGTGGCTTCGGGGCGGAGCCAGCTCATGGGGCCTCCATCTGTGTGAGGTCCACGATCATGCGTCCGTTCGGGGCATACAGTTTGCCGCCTTCGGTCGTGTAATTTTGGGGGGTGGGCGCCGGGACATTGCGCCGTTTGCCGAACCCGCGCGCGGCACGTGGCGTCATGGCCGCCCCGCTCATGGAATTGACCCGTTTGAGGCCGGATGCTTTGCCAACCAGATCGGGCGTGCCCGTTGGGCTTTGGATTACGTAGTGTGTTTCGTCCACAAAATATCCGCCGCCGCACTGCGCATCCCCTTGGGGGTATAGCGCGAGGGCGTCGAAATTGGGCACGGCACTGAGCACGGTGTAGGCGCCCTTTGCCGGCCGATCCCATTGCTTATCGACCGCGAAATACAGAAAGTGCAGCCCATCAGGTGAGAGCGCGCAGCGATCAACAAGAATATCGTGCTGCATCCATTGGCCCGGTGCCAACGTGTCGGTCGCCCTGTCCCAACCAATCAGCCGCCACAGCGGGCCCGCCGCTTGGCGTAGGATCAGGGCCGCGGTGGTTTGGCTGGCATAAAACAGGTGCAGTTGCACGCTCACATCCAATCTCCGACTGTGGATTGCCAAAGCGTTAGGGCTGCAACGGCTGCCGTATCCGCGCGCAAAATGCGGGGGCCAAGGCTGATTGAGGTGGCAAAGGGTGCGGCGTGCAAACGGGTGCGTTCCTCAGGTGAAAAGCCCCCCTCCGGCCCGATCAAAATCGCGGCAGGGCCTTGACGTACCGCCGCAAACGACGATGCCGTGCCCACAAGGCTTTCGTCGCAAAAGATTAATTGCCGATCCTCTGGCCAATGCGCCAGCACGCTATCCAGTTTCTCCAAAGCACTGACTTGCGGCACAAACGTACCGCCGCATTGCTCTGCCGCCTCGACGGCGTGGGCCTGAAGGCGGTCTTGGCGGATGCGCTCGGAATTGGTGAAGCGCGTTTGGACCGGACAGATGCGAGCAGCCCCCAGTTCCGTCGCCTTCTCGACGATGAAATCGGTGCGCGCCTTTTTGATCGGAGCGAACAACAACCAAAGGTCTGGGGGCATGTGTTGCGGTGCAGTTTGCGTTTTGCACAGCAACATTCCACGGCGTTTGGCCGCGTCAACGATTTCGGCGCTCCATGCGCCATCGGCCCCGTTGAACACGGTGATCACATCGCCCACGCTGAGCCGCATCACCCCGAAAAGATAGTGTGCCTGATCCGCGGAGACCGCGACTGTTTGCGCCTCCCCCAAGGGCTGGTCTACAAACACCCTGACTTTGCTTTGCGCCATGAAAGGCTCCCCGATGTCTCAGATTGCGCCCCCACCTCAAGAGCAGGTTGCCGATGCCGTCAAGGGCAACTGGGTTGATACCCGTGCCCCGGCGTGGACGCGACCCTATTTACGGCTGTCTCGGGCAGACCGTCCGATTGGAACGTGGCTGTTGTTGTTGCCTTGCTACTGGGGTGTTGCGTTGGCGGCGGCGACGTATGGGCCGCGGTGGTTTGATCTGTGGATTGTGATGGGTTGCGCAATTGGTGCGTTTTTGATGCGCGGGGCGGGGTGTACGTGGAATGACATCACGGACCGCGGGATCGACGGCAAAGTGGCGCGCACCCGGTCTAGGCCCATTCCGTCGGGGCAAGTGACTGTGAAATGGGCGCTTTTGTGGGCGATTGTGCAGTGTCTGATCTCATTCTGTATCCTGATTACGTTTAACCTGACGGCGATTGTGTTGGGGGTATTGGCCTTGGTGCCCGTGGCGATTTACCCATTCGCCAAGCGGTTCACATGGTGGCCGCAGGTGTTTTTGGGCGTGGCGTTCAACTGGGGCGCCTTGCTGGCATGGGCGGCGCACACCGGCAGCGTGGGTTGGGTGCCGATCCTTTTGTACCTTTCGGGCATAGCATGGACACTGTTTTATGACACGATCTATGCACACCAAGACAGTGAGGATGACGCACTGATCGGGGTGAAATCCACCGCACGGCTTTTTGCGGACAATTCCCCCAAGTGGCTGCGATTTTTCCTTGTTTTGACGGTTTTGCTGATGGGCGCTGCTGTGATCATGGCGCTTGCGCCGACGTCGAATGTGCTGGCCCTTGTGCTGGCGTTGGGCGGTGTTTGGGGGTTTGGCTGGCATATGGCGTGGCAGTTAGGGCGATTGGATATCGCGGACCCTGCCAATTGTTTGCGCATCTTTCGCAGCAACCGCGACGCGGGCCTTATCCCTGCGCTGTTTTTCGCCGCAGCGGTATTCCTGTGATTGCAGTGCGATACAGCCGGGGCTAAATGGAAGGCCACCAAGGGAGCCTTCGGTTTATATGTCACGCCTGCCAACAGTGATTGCCACTGCCTGCTTTGCCGTTGCGGGTGCAGCGGCATGGGGCACCGCGCACTTTGGTGCGGACTGGATCGAAGCGCGCTCGGTTGAGGCGTTGGATCGGGTGTTTGCCCAAGAGGCGCTGGATTGGGTCGAGGTTTATCCTGATGGTTTGATCTTGAATGTCACTGGAACCGCCCCCTCAGAGGCCGCGCGCTTTCGCGCGATTACCGTGGCGGGTACGGTCGTAGGCAGCGGTCGGATTGTGGATGCGATGGATGTCGTTGATCCCGAAAGCATCGCGCCGCCTCGGTTCTCCCTTGAGATTTTGCGCAACGATACGGGTATTTCGTTGATTGGTTTGGTGCCATCTGATGGTGGCCGCGCGCAATTGTCTGAGGGTCTTGCGAACCTCGGGGCAGAAGTGCCGGTTACAGACATGGTTGAGCAAACCGCACGCGATGTGCCCGAAAACTGGGCCGACGCCGTCGACTTTGCGTTGCGCAGCCTGCGGGATCTGCCGAGGTCAAAAATATCGGTCTCCAAAGACCGGGTGGAAATCACGGCCATTGCCGACAGTGCAAAACAAAAGGCAACGTTAGAAGCGGCTATTGCGCGGCGCGTGCCCTCTGGCATCACGTTGGCGATGTCTATTTCTGCGCCGCGACCGGTGATCACACCATTTACACTTCGGTTCACCAAGGATGGCGATGCTGTGGCGTTCGATGCCTGCTCGGCGGATACGGATGCCGCACGCGATCAGATAGTGCGCGCGGCGGCCAGCTTGGGGTTTGAAGGCAAAGCCGACTGTGTTGTCGGGTTGGGCGTGCCATCGGCCTCTTGGGCCGATGCAGTATCGCTGGGCATCACTGCCTTGGACGATTTAGGTGGCGGCACGATCACCTTTTCGGATGCTGATGTGACGCTGATTGCTGCTGCGACCACGCCGCAATCAACGTTTGATCGCACCATCGGGCAGTTAGAAAGCGATCTGCCTGATGTGTTTTCACTGCATTCGGTGCTGCCCCCCAAGCCAGAGAGCACGGCCGCCCAAGCCGAAATGCCTGAATTTGTTGCGACGCGGTCTCCCGAAGGGATCGTGCAAATGCGCGGTCGTCTGAGCGATGTGGCCCAAGAGGCTGCTGTGCTTAGCTTTGCGCGCGCGCACTTCGGCACCGAAGACACCTATATCGCGACCCGGCAGGACCCCGAATTGCCCAATGGCTGGCCTGCGCGGGTGTTTGCGGGCTTGGAGGCGCTCAGCCACCTCAATAACGGCACGCTTATTGTGCAGCCCACCACCGTTGAGGTGCGTGGTGACACGGGATCGCGCACGGCACGTGCAGAGATGTCCCGTATTCTGTCGTCTAAGCTTGGCGAAAGTGCGGATTTTTCCGTAGCTGTTATCTATGATGAACTGCTTGACCCCACCGCAAATATTCCCACGCCGGAGGAATGCGTTGCGCGCATGAATGCGGTGTTGGAAGTTAAGAAGATCACCTTTGAGCCGGGCTCGGCTGACATTGACAGCTCTGCGGTGGATCAAGTCGAAAAACTTGCCGCGGCCTTTGAGGATTGCGACCGTATTCGCGTTGAAATTGGCGGGCACACCGACAGTCAGGGGCGCGAGGAAATGAACCTCAACCTAAGCCAGCAACGTGCCGATGCGGTGCGCTCGGCGCTGGTGGATCGGGGCGTTGAGCCCGCCGCCCTAAAGGCTGTGGGCTACGGTGAAACCCAGCCGATTGAGGACAACGGGTCCGAAGAAGGGCGTGAGGCGAACCGCCGTATCGCGTTCCGCTTGATTCAAAATCCGGTCCCCGCAGCTGCATTGGCGGCGGAGGCCGCAGCAAGCGAAGAGGCCCCGGAAACGGGCGAAACCGCTGACCCATCTCAGGAGGCTGCGGCCGATGAATAACACGCAATTTGTCACGACCATCGCCATTATTCTATTCATTGCATTCGTGCTGGGTTGGTTCGCCTCATGGCTGGTGAGCAAGTTCAGTCGTGTTACGAAATCGGATGTTGCTGAGCTGGAAGATATGGCCCAAGCCCTGCATGATGCCGAAGAAATGCGCGATCAGGCCGTGAGCCACATGCAACAGCGCGAAGCAGAGTTGGGTGGTCAGTTGTCTCAGACAGAAGCGGAGCTGCGTGCTGCGATGGAAGGGTTGCGCGAGGCCCGGCATGAGGCGTCAGAGCTGCGCAACTACATCGAAGCACACGCCAAAGGTTAATCGCGCGGAGCTGCAGCCCGGGTCAGTCGATCATTGATCGCGCGTCCCAAACCCACGTGCGGGATGGGCGCCACATCGATCGGTTGCGCCAAGGCGTCCGCCGCGTGCAGGGCCCCGAACAGGCGCGAAGCGGCCTCTACTAGGTCACCGCTCTCCGAAAGCGTGAGATTTCCCTTAACCTGTCCGAAACCGATCAACGTGCGCCCGGCGTGCCGTTCTGTGATGTTCAGGCTGACGGGTGCATCGGGCGCGTAGTGGCTGCTGAGCTGCCCTGGTGCTTGGATTTTTCCCGGGGTTGTATCCTCGGGTAGGGGGTGGCCCAACTGGGCCTCAATTTCTTCAACGGCCAGCCCACCTGCGCGCATCAGCCGGACGGGATCACCGCCCAGAATGGTCGATTCGAGGCCAACGGCACAGGGCCCCCCATCCAAGATAGCAGCGATTTTGCCGTTTAGCCCTGCGTATACATGGGCTGCGGTTGTCGGGCTGATCTGGCCCGAAGGATTTGCCGATGGTGCGGCCAAAGGGCGATCCGTTTCGCGCAGCAATGCTTGGGCTAAGGGGTGTGCGGGCACGCGCAAAGCAACCGTTGGCAAGCCCGCCGATACCAAATCGGATAGGCCGTGACCGGGCCGTAAAGGGGCAACAAGCGTCACAGGGCCTGGCCAAAAGACCTGTGCCAAGCGCAGCAACGGCCCCTCAATCACGGCATATTTCTGTGCTGTCGCAAGGTCCGGGACATGGACGATTAGCGGGTTGAAGCTTGGCCGTCCTTTTGCGTCAAAAATCCCCGCACAGGCGCGCCCGTTCGTCGCGTCACCTCCAAGGCCGTAGACCGTTTCCGTTGGAAATGCCACGAGGTCGCCGCTACGCAGAACTGTGGCTGCGCGCGCAATGTCGTTTGCCTCTGGGGTCAGGATTTCGGTCATCTGAAAATATGTAACGCTGCGTTGTTGTTGATTGGCCGCCAAAGGGCGACCTAGGTTTGGCCAAAACACCCATACCGCTCGCGCCCCGCGAGGAAAAGCGCCCAACCCAAGAGAGCCCGATGCCCTATACGCCGCCTGTCTCCGAAATTCGCCATCTTTTGTCTACGGTCGTTGGTTTTGATCAAATTAGCGCGACAGCGCGCTTTGCTGAGGCAGGCAATGAGATGGTCGATGCGATCTTGTCTGAGGCGGGGCGCATGGCTGGGGATGTCTTGGCGCCCCTGAACCGTGTGGGCGACACGCATCCCGCGCAGTTAGAAAACGGCAAAGTGCGTATGCCCCCCGGATTTATCGAGGGTTATGCCGCGATTGCACAGGGCGGTTGGGTCGGAATGGCAGCGGACCCAGAATATGGCGGCATGGGCTTGCCCCTGACGCTGATGACGGCGGTGAATGAGTTCATCGGATCGGCGTGTTTGTCGATGAACCTGATCCCTTTGATGAGCCAAGGTCAGATTGAGGCCCTAGAGCATCATGCCTCAGATGAATTGAAGGCGCTGTATTTGCCCAAGCTGATTTCTGGCGAATGGGCAGGAACGATGAACCTGACGGAGCCGCAAGCGGGCAGTGACGTCGGCGCGTTGCGGTCCAAGGCAGAGCCTTTGGGCGATGGTACTTATGCGATTACAGGGCAGAAAATCTATATCTCGGGCGGGGATCACGATCTGACCGAAAACATCTGCCACTTGGTTCTGGCGCGCCTGCCCGATGGGGTTGAGGGCACCAAAGGTATCAGCCTGTTTATGGTGCCCAAGCTGATTCCTGATGCGGATGGCAGTCTTGGCGTGGCCAATACCCTTAAGGTTGTGAGCCTTGAGCATAAGCTGGGGCAGGCCGGCTGCCCCACGGCAGTGATGCAATATGATGGTGCCAAAGGCTGGCTGGTGGGTGAGCCGCATAAGGGCATGGCCGCTATGTTCACTATGATGAACAATGCGCGGCTGGGCGTGGCGATGCAGGGCGTGTCCGTGGCCGAGGCCGCAACGCAACACGCGCTTGCCTATGCATTGGACCGCAAACAGGGCCAGACGCCCAATGGGGCGACTGCCATTTTTGACCACGCAGATGTGCGCCGGATGGTGGCTGGGATGAAGGCTGATACTGCCGCCGCCCGCGCGATTGCCTTTGAGTGCGCGGTCTCTATCGACATGGCGACGGCCACGGGTGAAGCGGGTTGGAATGCGCGGGCCGCACTGCTGACGCCCATCGCCAAGGCCTATTGCACCAACGTTGGGATTGCTGTGGCGGATACGGGCATCCAAGTGCATGGGGGCATGGGCTACATTGAGGAAACCGGTGCCGCGCAATACCTGCGCGATGTCCGCGTGGCCGCGATTTATGAAGGAACCAATGGGATTCAGGCGATGGATCTGGTGGGCCGCAAGCTGTCTGATGGGGGCGACGCTGCCTTTGCCTTGATGGACGAGATCAGTGCAATGGATCACCCCGCATTACGCGCCGCCGTGACCGAATTGCGCCACGTGACCGACTGGTTGCTAGAGCAGCCGTTGAATGAGCGGTTCGCCGGCGCGGTGCACTATCTGGCGGCTTTTGCGCGGATTATTGGCAGTTGGACGCATCTAAAGGGCGCGCAAGCAGGGGGTAAACACGCCAAGCTTGCGCAAATTTATGTCTCTCGGGCGTTGCCGGAGGCGATGGCTGAACTTGGGAAGGTTTCGCTTGGCGCGGCGGACCTGTATGCCCTGAATGCAGAGGACTTGGCCACGTAAGGGTACCACAATGAAAGACGCGCCGATCGGCATCAGGTATCCGTGGGAAACGCCCCCCGCCGAGGGCATTTTGGTTGAGGTCGCACAAGGCGTTTTGTGGGCCAGAATGCCTCTGCCGATGGCGCTCGATCACGTGAACATCTATTTCCTGCGGGAACCCAATGGCTGGGTGCTGGTGGACACGGGCTTTGATACCAACCGCGCACGCACACTGCTTGAGCGGTTGATGGCGCAGTTGGATGGGCCGGTGACGCGCGTGTTTGTTACCCACTATCACCCCGATCACATTGGCCTTGCAGGATGGTTGATGGGGCGTGGCGCGGAACTGATCTGTACCCGCACCAGCTATGTCACGGCGCGGATGCTGACGCTGGATGCCCAAGATGTGCCCGCGCCTGAAACCTTAGAATTTTGGCGCGTAAATGGGATGGACCCAGAAGTCCTTGCGCAGCGCACCAATGAGCGGCCGTTTAACTTTGCCGATTGTGTGCATCCCCTGCCGCTTGGCTTTACCCGTGTGGATGAGGGCGATCTGATCACCCTTGGGGGGCGTGAATGGAACGTTGTCTTGGGCCAAGGTCATGCGGCGGATCATGCGGTTTTGTATGAGGTGGATGGTCCTTTGGTGTTGGGCGGGGATCAGCTTTTGCCGTCGATTTCGCCCAACATTGGCGTCTATGCGACGGAGCCAGAAGCGGACCCCGTCGGTGAATGGCTTGATGCCTGTGCCCGCCTTGCCCCGCTTGCACGGGACGATCAACTGGTACTGCCGGGGCACAAATTGCCGTTTACAGGGCTGCCTTTGCGGATGGCGCAATTGGCGCAAAACCATCACGGCGCACTGGATCGATTGCTGGACCATCTGCAAACGCCACGATTGGGGGGGGAGTGTTTCGCGCCTTTGTTCAAGCGCAAGATCACGTCCGGCATCTATGGGCTCGCATTTGTCGAAACCATTGCGCACCTCAATCACCTGTGGAAACGTGGGGACATCACACGCACACCACAGGCGGATGGCGTTTACGTCTGGCAAGCCAAGGGGAACCGCGATGAACGAGACACAGACAACCGCAGAGGCGCTTGAGGCGTCGGCGCTGACGAAGCGCGGCGCGGTACACGCAAACCCGGCAGAGCCCTGCGCCGAAGCAGCCCCTGTACCCGAAGCGGTCAGCAAAAAGCCGGTGGATCAGAAAAGCCCCGCCGAATGGGCGTATCAGCGGGTCATCATGTACCTCAAGAATTTTGAGGAACAGCTGGATGCCGAACATGAGGTCGCCATGGGCTTCACCGGGGGTGACATGGGGGTGCTGCGCATTCAGGGCGTTGGGTTCTATGCGCCGGATATCATCACCTTTTATGGGATCGATCAGGCGGGCGCAAAAACGCAGCTCATTCAGCATGTAAATCAGTTGAACGTGATGCTGCGTACGCTGCCAAAGCCCAAAGAACAGCCCGAGCCGATGCGTATTGGGTTTCAACTGGCCGCCGCGCTTGAGGAAAACACCTAGCTGCGCCGATTTCGCGCGCCAGTCCCCCGTGACAGGGGCCGCGCAATCGGCTAACGACGGCGCAACGGACAGAAGCTTAATCTGGGAGACGACCAATGGCACAAGAGCACAAGCACGGCAGCATGAACACCGAAGTGCATGAAAAGACATTTGACGGCTTTGTGAAGTTCACAAAGTGGACCGTTGTCGCGATCATCGCAATCCTGGTTTTCCTCGCGCTTTTCGCGCGCTAAGCCAATGCGCTGGCTGGCAGTTATTGCCGCCCTTTGCGCGCTAAGCGCCTGCACGGCAGAGCCGAAGTGGGCAGATGACAGCGCGGTGACACAGGCCCGTTATGCGCATGACGGGCCGCCGTCACTTACGTTGATTACAGCGATCAACAACAGATCCGGCAGCGGCGGACACTCGGCCCTGTTGGTCAACGGATCTGAGCGTGTGTTGTGGGACCCCGCAGGCACGTGGTGGCACCCCACCGTACCAGAACGCAACGACGTGCTTTTTGGTATGAACCCCACGGTTTACGACTTTTACCTCGACTATCACGCCCGTGAAACCTTTCATGTGGTGTTGCAAGAGGTCGAAGTAAGCCCCGACGTTGCGGACCAAGCACTGGCTTTGGTCAAGGCCAACGGGGCGGCGGGCAACGCGACCTGTGCCATCACCACCAGTCGCATTTTGCAGGCACTCGGCTTGCCGCAGATGTCGCCGTCCTACTTTCCGGTGCAAGTCATGGAAAACTTCGCTAAGCTGCCCGGCGTATCCGAGCGAAAGATTTTCGACGACAGCCCCGATTCGAATTCAGACGTTCTGCGGTACCGCGCACAACAGGCGGCCAAGGCGGCAGCGGGGGGCTAAGGTCTGGGCAAAGAAAAACCCCCGAGCCTGAGGGCACCGGGGGTTCTCTATGACAATCGACGAAATGCTCAGAGCATCCCTTCGCGTTGCGCTTTTTTCCGAGCGAGCTTACGGGACCGGCGAATTGCTTCTGCCTTCTCGCGTGCTTTTTTCTCGGAGGGCTTCTCGAAATGTTGCTTGAGCTTCATTTCCCGAAACACACCCTCGCGCTGCAGCTTCTTCTTCAGGGCACGAAGCGCCTGATCGACATTGTTGTCGCGAACACTGACCTGCATGTGGTTGTCACCACCTTCCTAAGTTAGAGTTATAAAAAGCAGGAAGCTGGCCTATAACAACGTCCCGGCTACATGTCCAGTAATGGAGGATCGTGAATGACCAACCTGACCGACAAGATGATTGATGCCGCTTTGCCCCACGTTGCGTTTGACGGGTGGTCGCAGGCGACGTTTGAGGCAGCGATGGAGGACAGCGGCGCAGTGCCTGCTGCGGCCAAGGCGGCGTTTCCGCGTGGGGCTGTTGATTTGGCGCTCGCTTTTCACAAGCGCGGCGATGCACAGATGGTGGCCGCACTCAAAAAACGGGACCTTTATGATATGCGGTTTCGGGATCGGGTCGCTCATGCGGTTCGCCTGCGGCTGGAACTAGCAGAGCCGCACAAAGAAGCTGTGCGCCGCGGGACGACGCTATTCGCGCTGCCGCTTTATGCGGCGGATGGGGCTAAGGCGGTCTGGGGCACGTGTGATGCCATCTGGGATACGCTTGGCGACATGTCCGAGGATTACAATTGGTACACAAAACGCTCGATTCTATCAGCGGTGTATGGATCGACGGTGTTGTTCTGGCTGGGTGATGAGAGCGAGAATCAGGCCGCCACTTGGGCCTTTTTGGACCGACGCATCGACAACGTCATGCAGTTCGAACAGGTGAAAGGCGCCACGCTCAACAATCCTATGTTCGCAAAGGTCTTTGCCGGTCCGTTGTGGGCGCTTGGCAAGGTGAAAGCCCCGTCCAAGCTGTCCCGCTCGGACTTGCCGGGCCAGTGGCGCGACCCTTCCGCTTCGTGAAGGCGGCTGCTACCAAGGGGTAACGACGGAGGCCCCTATGGCAGAGCAAATGCAAGTTGTTGAAATCACTCAGTCCGGTGGGCCTGAGGTCCTAAAGCTGGCCACGCGTGATGTGCCGGTTCCGGGTGCGGGCGAAATCCTGATCAAGGTCGCCTATGCGGGCGTGAACCGCCCCGACGCGTTGCAACGTGCGGGGCTTTATAACCCTCCGCCCGGCGCGAGCGATCTGCCGGGGCTAGAGGCGGCGGGCACCGTGACAGCCGTTGGGCCCAATGTGTCTAAATGGTCGGTTGGCGATCGGGTGACGGCATTGCTGCCCGGTGGCGGCTATGCCGAGCACGCGTTAACCCACCAAGACCACGCGCTGCCAATTCCTGGCGATATGCCGATGGATCAAGCCGCTGCGCTGTGTGAGACGGCGTTTACGGTTTACTCCAACGTTATGACGCGCGGTGGGCTGCAAGCGGGTGAAGTATTTTTGGTCCATGGCGGATCATCGGGCATTGGTACGACGGCCATCCAGTTGGCCTCTGCGATGGGGGCGCGTGTGTTTACGACGGCGGGGTCTGATGCAAAGTGTGCGGCGTGTGTTGACCTGGGTGCAGAGCGTGCGATCAACTACCGTGATACCGATTTTGTTGAGGTTCTTAAGGCCGAGGGTGGCGCAGATTTGATCCTTGATATGGTCGGGGGCGACTACCTGCCGCGCAATGTACGCGCGCTTAAAACCGATGGGCGACTGGTGCAGATTGCCTTCTTGCAAGGTTCCAAAGTTGAGCTGAATTTTGCGCAGGTGATGATGCGGCGATTAACGATCACTGGCTCGACCCTGCGCCCCCAAAGCGACGGGGCCAAGGCAAAGATCGCGGCTGATCTGTTGACGCATGTCTGGCCGTTGTACGCGTCGGGGCGGATCAGGCCGGTAATGGATTCGGAATTCCCGCTGGCAGAGGCCGCCGCAGCGCATGCGCGGATGGAAGCATCGACGCATATCGGGAAAATCGTGCTAAAAGTTGGGTAGGGCGGCTTAGGTTCAACTTTTTTGGCGCATAAATCGTGGCAATTGCTGCGGCTGGTTGCCGCAGAGCCTACGTTGTCTGTGCGCCAGTGTTCGGGCCTACGGTCTTTGGGTTTGATATCGCAGTGACGTTGACAGGCTTGGCTCGTTTTCAGAGAGTTTCGCTGAGTGCGGCCAACGCGTTGAGAGATGGTTTGAGCGTTGCTGGTGAGGGCTGTGTCACCGCGGTTGTCCGCGCCATCGTCGGGAGCAACGACAATCGGGTTCTAAATGCGGACAGCCGTCATGGGGTTCACCGTGATGGCACGCACCAACCCCATTCAGCTACCTTTGACTCAACAGTCTTCTTGCAGGCCTTGGATGAGGTCCGGCAGGTCGGCCAATGCGTCTAGCGTGTGATAGCGCGGATGGGCTTCGGGGGCCTCCGCATGCTCCAGCGCCCAAGCTTCAGCAAAGGGGATGAACACGCCATGCCCGCCAGCCTCAATCATAGGAAGAACGTCTGATTTCATTGAGTTACCGGCCATTAAGGCTGTCTCTGGTCCAGCGCCGTGCTGAGAGAATATCCGCGCATATGTGGTTGTGTTTTTGTCGGATACGACTTCGACAGCGGTGAATAGGTGATCAATCCCTGACGCCGCGATCTTGCGTTCCTGATCCAGTAAATCACCCTTGGTGATAAGGATCAGTTGGTGGTGCTGTGCCAGAGTTTCAACTGCCTCTTGGACCCCGTCCAATAGGTCCACGGGATGGGCGAGCATGTCTTGGCCTGCCTCCAGAATTTGCGAAATGACATGCGCGGGCACGCGTTTTTCCGTAACCTCAATAGCGGTTTCGATCATCGAAAGCACGAAGCCCTTGATGCCAAACCCGTAGTGATGGATGTTGCGTTTTTCCGCCTCCAGCAGGCGTTCCGCAAGGTGATCGGCTTCGGCATAATCGCGCAGTAAATCTCGAAAACGAGCCTCCGTGAGCTTAAAGAAAGTTTCGTTATGCCACAGTGTGTCATCGGCATCTAAACCAACTGTTAAGACTTTCCGTGCCATTCTATCCTCACTGCCCCTTTTCAGGGGCGCACATGCTCTTATATTACGGGGCTAGCCGCAGTTTACCGTATGCTCAAGAGGTGTCCCTTGTTGACCCAGACCATCATGATGTCCGACACGCCTTCGGAAAACGATGGCGATACCTCCGTCATCACCGACACAAAGCCCAAGACGGCTAAGCCGCCGATGTACAAGGTATTGCTTTTGAACGACGATTACACGCCGATGGAATTCGTCGTGCACGTGTTGGAACGCTTTTTTCAGATCGGCCATGCACAGGCCGTGGAAATTATGCTGACCGTACACAAGAAGGGCATGGCCGTTGTGGGCGTTTTCAGCCATGAGATTGCGGAGACAAAAGTTGCGCAGGTGATGGATTTTGCCCGCCGCAATCAGCACCCTTTGCAGTGCACCATGGAAAAAGAAGACTAGGCTCCCTTATCTTATGAAATCTCGTTTCGCCTTGGCGCTCCTGAGCGGGCATGTTGACCTGCCTGATGAGGGTCCCGTTGTTGTGTTCCATCCTGATGGGGCGTTTGATTTTGGTCCTGTTGATCCCGCGCGGATCACGGCGGTTCAAGGTTTTTTCCCTGATCATCAGGCGCTTAAATCGCGCAAAATAGCAACCGCGACCGAGGCACCCGAGGGAAATGCCGTGGCAGCGGTGGTCTGCGTGTCCAAATCCAAGGCGGAAACTCTCGACCTGATTGCACGGGCCTGTGCGGTCACGCCAAAGGGAGCGACCATTATCGTGGATGGCCCCAAGGAGGCGGGTATCGAATCAGTACTGAAGCTGTGCCGTCAAATGGCCGAAGTGGGACCTGCGTTCAGTAAGGCACATGGCAAAGTCTTTGCCTTCTCCAATCCGGGGCAGACCCCCGACGGCTGGGCTGCTACGCCACAGAGTGTTGATAGTTATCGCACACGGGCAGGCGTGTTTTCTGCTGATGGGATTGATCCGGGCTCACGCGCGTTGGTCGGGGCTTTGCCCTCGCTCAAGGGTACTGTGGGCGATCTGGGTGCCGGTTGGGGGTATTTATCGGCTGAGGTGTTGGCCCGTTGCCCTGCTGTTACCAGTATTGATTTGGTTGAGGCCGACTGGACCGCGCTTACCTGTGCGCAAGAAAACGTCACGGATGAGCGTGCGACGTTCCATTGGGCTGATGCACGCGATTGGACGGGCCGCTACGACACCGTCATTTCAAACCCGCCGTTCCACATTGGCAGGGACACCGTGCCTGCGCTGGGGCAGGCGTTTATCTCACAGGCTGCGCGCTTGATCGCGCCTCGGGGGCAGTTCCTTATGGTGGCAAACCGCCACCTGCCATACGAGACGACGTTGCGTGCCGCCTTCACCGAGGTTGTGGTCTTGGCCGAGACAGGCGGCTATAAGGTGATTTCGGCCAAAAGACCGGCAAAGAGGTAGACTATGGCGCTTAGCATCAGTGGCAAGACGGCAATTGTAACAGGTGCGGCCAACGGTGTCGGTCTGGCAATCGCGCGACATTTTGAGGAGCGTGGCGCCAAAGTTATGTGTGCGGATCGCGATGAAGCAGGTCTGGCCGAACAAATTGGCGAAAATTCTGAGAATATGAAATTCTTCGCTGGGGATTTGCGCGAAAGGTTAACGGTAGCCAACCTGTTGTCGGCAACGGTGGATGCATTTGATCAGGTAGATATCTTGGTTAACGCCTCCCGGCAGGTGGACAAAACAGACCCTCTCGACCCAGAAGACGGTACCGTAATGGCTCTGCTTGAGCAGAACCTGATGACGTCCCTGCGGCTCAGTCAAGCGGTGGCCAAGCGTATGATAACGCAGGCAGAAAACGATGGACGGGATGAGGGGATCATCGGTTCTATCATCAACATCAGTTCCATTGCTGCGCGTCGTACGCAGGCGGATTTGCTGGGCTATTCGATTTCGCAAGCCGCGCTTGACCAAGCAACGCGATCACTTGCTGTGGCGCTTGCACCGCGACGCATCCGTGTGAACGCCGTAGCGTTTGGTTCGGTCATGTCGGCATCCTTGAAATCATCGTTGAAAGAAGACAGCGATTTGCGCCCTGCGATCTGTGCGGGCACGCCTATGGGGCGTATCGCAAAACCCAGCGAAGTCGCTGATGCCGCACAATTTTTGGCAAGCGATGGAGCGGGATTTATGACGGGCCAAATCCTAACAGTGGATGGGGGGCGCACGCTTCTCGATCCTGTGGATGGCGCGGCGCACTGATCGAAATTGGCAGGCTTTTGCGGTCGTTAACCGATTGAGAGGTTTTGTCCGCTAGGCATGTGGCGTGCCCCTCATTCGAGTCGTCGATCATGTCAAATGCCACGTCACAATCCTCCGGTCCACGTGAGGAAGAAGTCACCTTTGAGCCTCGTGAGCTTTTCTTTTCGCGAACGGACGAACGCGGTATCGTACTGTTCGGCAACGACGTGTTTCTGCGCACGAGCCACTATTCGTGGGATGAGATGTCCGGCGCGCCACATAAAATCGTGCGCCACCCTGATATGCCGCGCGCTGTTTTCTGGATCCTTTGGGAGGCTTTGAATGCAGGAACGCCGATTGGGGCATACATTAAAAATCGCGCGAAAAACGGACAGCCCTATTGGGTTTTCGCGATCATTACGCCGATTTCAGGCGGGTTTCTCTCGGTGCGGCTAAAGCCGCTGAGCGAGTTGAAGCCGAAAGTTATTGAGATTTACGAACGTATACGCGCCCGAGAAAACGCCGAAAAGCTGGAACCGCATGACAGTGCTGCGCTGTTTTTGGAGGAGATCAAGGCACTCGGCTTCAAGGACTACCCGACCTTTATGGCGCATGCGTTGTCAAAGGAAGTTGAGGCACGGAACAGCTTTATGACGCGTGCAGACAACTCTGCGATGACGCGATATCGGAACATGCTTGACGCGCTGGGTCGGATTGAAGCGTCTAGCACCACAATCGTTGCGGGGTTTGCCAACATAAAGACATCGCCGATTAACATGGGGGTTGTAGCGGCGCAGATGGGCCAACAGGCGCTTCCGCTTAGTGTCATCTCTCAGAGCTTTAGCGATATGATTGAGGAAATCCGAAATGGAATCGCTACATTCGTAGCGCGTGCCGATACGGTTGCGGCTGAAATCCACAATGGCTTGTTTGTCACCTGCGCCAATCAAATCCAGAACGAAGTCATTGATATCTTTGAGGGAGGCGATGACCCCGATGTGATCGAGGCAGAGGGTAAGTTCCTTTCAGAGTTAGAGGAACGTTACCTTCAAAGTGGGCTTCAGCACATGGTTGAGGAGATCACGCAGTTTCACAACACCTGTAAACGTTTAACACGGACGCTCTCAGGTCTTTCGGTGACCAGTATCATCGGTCAAATCGAAAGCGCGCGGATCGGTCAACAAGGGGGCGGCATTGACGACATCATGCGTCAACTCGATGGCTTTCAGGAGCGGACACGCAGGGAGTTGGCATCCATTCAGGACGATAGCAATATTCTGCGTGATGCGCTTGAGCATGAAATCGCAAGTGCAGGCGGTGTGGGTGCGGGGATGCAAAAACGCCGCGCAGGATGACCCGCGCGGCGTTTAAACCGTTAAAACAGCCAGTGGAATACCATTTTATGGCTGTTCGTCGTCTTCGTCCGCGATCGCTTCGGGCAAGTTGAACAGGCTGTCGGCATCAAGCTCAGGGCCTTCGTCCTCACGTGGATCATCAGACAGCGTAAAGGTCTCAAGACCGGAAATGGCAGCGGGAATTTTTGGCTCGCTGTCCATTTCGAGGCTTTGCTCGGTGGAAACCAGTTTGCGGCGCTCATCATCGGACATGATGCTACCCTCAGCAGCAAGCTTCTTGGCTGCTTTTTGAACGGCTGCATCAAGCTCGGACTGTTTGCAAAGCCCCAAAGCAACCGGATCAATCGGTTGAATGCCTTGGATATTCCAGTGGGTCCGCTCACGGATGGCTTGGATAGTCGGCTTAGTTGTCCCGACCAGCTTCGAAATTTGGCCATCGCTTAGCTCGGGGTGGAACTTGACGAGCCACAGGATAGATGCGGGACGATCCTGACGCTTTGACAGCGGCGTATATCGGGGGCCACGACGTTTTTCTTCACCCACAGCAGCGGGATTGAACTTGAGCTTCAGCTTTTGTGTCGGATCTTTTTCAGCCGCTTCGATTTCATCTTGGGTCAGCTGGTTGTTCGTGACCGGGTCAAACCCTTTAACACCGGTAGCCACATCGCCGTCCGCAATGCCTTGTACTTCCAGCTCGTGTAGGCCGCAAAAAT
>NZ_CEZFMW010000047.1:0-25589 GCF_982993085.1 Thalassobacter sp.
GCTTCTTCGCAGATGCGGTCCCAGATCGGATCAATGGAGCGAAGGGGTTTTTCTTGCAATGCCATGGGACCTCCAGAGGTTCAGCGGTATTGCGGTGACCATAGCAGTGCGGCCCCGCGCGCGCCAGATCAAGCGCGCGCGGGGCGTAACATAGCTAGGATTTTGAGAAAAGGGACGTTCCGCTCTAGGGCAGCAAAAGAACCGCCGGTGAGCCAAGCCCAAACCGATCAGACAGTTGCACCACATGCACCTCGTCACCCGCGCCCAGCGCCATAGCCGCAACATCGGATGCAGGGATCGAAAGTGTTGAGGTCATGCTCTCAAACGTGCCCAGCGTGACGTCGTCACGCATGAAAGACACCTGATACGCCTCACGCGCCTCGGACACCGGTACATCAAGACCGGCCCAGGTATCCCCGTCCACTCGCGCACGCCGTATCCAGCGAACTGTCAGCCCCCCATCGGCCATCGTTTCAGCGACTAGATGCGCAGGGCGGTAGGGTCTAAGCGCAACCCCCTTAGTGGGCAAAACCTGTTGCGAATATGTACTGTCATCGTATGGGCGGTTGGCCGGCCCAACCAGGTAATGAATGGTCAAATCCCGCTGTGCTGCGTCCATCGGCAACTTGGTCAGGTCCCGCCCAAGAAGAACCACCGTACTGCCCTCTGGCCAAGCTCGCGCGGCCAAGCCCTCGGTTCCATTCTGCCCCCGAAGGCGCAGCGATATCTCATAGGTGTTCGGCCCGATCAAAACCGCATTCTGAAATTGGAAAAGCTCCCACTCGTCGATGCTTCCATCGCCAATGGCCATAACGTTGGCACCGTTCAACACAGACAGACGCTCAGCGCTCGACAAATCGCCGCCAGACACCTCTACGCGCAGCGCTGGCCCACGATCCCAGATGCCCGCCCGAGCAGGCTCCAGAACGTTAAGCGTCGTACCCACAACGGATGGCGCACTCACGACCCCCTTCAACGCATAGTCAGACTGCTGCATCGAACCAAACACAGCAACATCGCCACGCCAAGGCACGGCATTCACCGCAACATGCGGCCCTGGGGCCTCATCCATCGTGGCTGCTATCGGCAAATCCATGAACTGCGCATAGACAGGCACAACAGTAAACGTAGGCCGCTGTTTTGGCACAACGTCCAAGATTTCGGCAGGGTCATATGTGCTGACCTCTGTCCGAATGGCCTCTACCTGCTTCATGCCCTGATCATCGATCCGGTCCACACGAAAAACTTCGGGTACACCGGCGCCCGCGTCGAACCGGACGAGGTCACCCGGTAGGATATCATTACGAGAGGGCGGCAACGCAAAGGCAACCGTATCGCGCGAAACTCGCGACTGAGCTTGCCACCGTTCCGCGACAGCATGCCCTTCACCTACACTTAATACCAATGGCAACTCAGTTTGGGATACTGTCGCCGTCCGATCTTGCGGCCAGGCGGCCTCAACCGTTTTGGACTGATAGCTGCTGGCGGCCTCAACGAAGTCGACCATTACCTTACCCGCTACATCCGTTGATGGCGCTGTTTCGCGTTTCAACACCTCTTGCCCATCGCCCTGATCGACAAACCCCTCAGGATCGATATCTACAAGCCGCGCGTTCTTACGCATCGTAAAGACAAGCGTCCCCGAGACTTCGGTCACGTCCAAACCATACGCCATCAACAAAGGCTGCAGGCTGGAACGGGTGGACTGAACATCCCTAATTTCAAAGCCTTGAACCAGCCCCTCTACCCGAGAGACGTCATAGTCCACATAGCCTGCGCGCTCACACAGCTCCGCCACAACCAACGCAAGAGGTTGCGCACTCAGACGACCATTCAACCAATGCCCGCGCTTATAGTTATCCCCGTCGGACCAAAGCGATGTGTTATTGGGAAACTCCGGCCAAGGACGCGCATCATACGCCCACACATGGGCGCGTGACATATCAATCATCGCGTCACCATATATGTCAGAGGTTGGATTGTGCGCAGGATCGGACCAATAGCGCAGCGTCGCTTGGATATAACGCATCTGCAAGAAATCATCGCGTCTGCCATTGGAATAATGCGGCAATGCACTTTCCGAGGACTTAGCATCAATGAATTTGTTCGGCTGATTGGTGCCCTTGTCGATCGCAGCACATCCAAATTCCGTGAACCAGATCGGCTTGGACTGTGGCACCCACGCTGTCGGGGATGCTGACCTTACACTCCCTACGCGTTCATGGTGCGCAAGGCTCCACCAGCTTTTGATATCTTTATAGCGGTAAACCCAAGGCTCATCAAAGGCACCGTCAGTGATAGGTGCTCTCTCCTGCGCGTCCCGAGCAGCCTGATCGGGATAGAACCAATCATAGCCCTCCCCCCCAGCGACGTTAGCCATCAGGTAGTCTTCATTATAAATAGAGCCGTAGGATGCATCCAAATGGTCATCCCCATCCCGCCAATCAGACAGCGGCATGTAGTTGTCCATTCCGATGAAGTCGAGGTTCTCGTCCGCCCACAAAGGATCAAGGTGGAAGAACACATCTCCCTCCGGGCTTTGATATCCAAAGTACTCGGACCAATCAGCAGCGTAGCCCAGCTTTGCATCTGGCAAAAGCGTGCGGACTTGGCCCAGCAATTCCACCATGCGTGCAACCGCTGGGAAGCTATTGTTATCCCCACGGATCTGCGTCAACGCCCGCATCTCAGACCCGATGCAAAAGGCATCAACACCGCCCGCGGCGGCACAAATCGCGGCATTGTGAAGGATGAACCGATTGTAAGCCCAGTCATCCGCTGGCCCCGTGTACGACACAGCACCGTTTGCCACACCAAAGTCACCAGCGTTTACCGTACCGAAAAACGCATCAACCTCCGCGGCTGCCGCAGCAGTGCCATCAGTTGATCCATCAACGCCCGGCGCCAGTTCTGTCGTAATGCGCCCCCGCCACGGGAACGATGGCTGGCTTTCCAAACCGCTGTACGGATCGGTCAGCGTATTCCCATCCAAGACTTCCATCAGGATAAACGGGTAAAACACCGCTCTCTTGCCGCGTTCCCGAATAGACACCAAAGCCTCAATCACTGACTGGTCCGTGGGGGTGCCCCCATACACGCTTTTGCCATCAACTTTCGACAATATCTCTGCGGAAAAACGGTCCAACCCCGCAACTCGCCAAGGCATCTCCTTTGGGTCACCTGTATTCTGATCCACTTTGGGCTTAATCGTGCACGAATTGCAGCGCAGATCGCTGCCAAACCAACTGCTGATCAGCAAAATGGATTCAAGCGCAGGCATCTCCCCCTCAGCGGCCCGCAAAGACGCATCAAAATCGCTCTCTCCGGAGGGCGTATTCATGTTAAGGGACGTGACACGACCGAGCCCTTCGTCCACATGCACTGGCGTCGTCGCAAGACTGTATTCGCCCGTCCCCGGAATTAGTGCCACACCCGGCACAATCCGCGCAGGCGCCGGCGTCAACTCTGGATTCTGGGGATCAACAGCACGGATCACTTCAAAGGAAAACTGCGGCACACGGTTGCCAAAGGGCTTCAACGGCAGCCGATCAAACACAACATAGGCCATGCCCCGATACGCGGGCGTCTGATCAACACCCTCAATCGCTTCAATAGCACTGTCCGGCAGTTGATCTTCGGCGCCCGTATAGACCCGAAAGGTAAAATCCTTAGCCTGGATTTCAGTCCCGTCCGCCCAAATACGCCCAATCCGACTGATCTGCCCTTCGCACACCGAAACGGCAAGGCTCACGAAATACTCATAAGTGGTGGAAGCAGGCTGGCTCGGTGCACCCTTACCACCCCCACCTGATGTGCTCTTTTCTTCATTGAACTGCGATGACCAAATGACCTGCCCCGGGATACGATAGGCCCCAGCAACTCGCGAAACAGCTGCACCCTCTGTGGCCCCGTTGATCCGAAACCGGTCGATACGACCGTACTCCACCACATCCGATCCAGAGCCCATGATCTTTTGATCAATAACCCGACCAAGGGTCGAACCCGCCGCCCGCCCTACGACAGCGGCACTCATCCCTAGAACTGAGCCCCCGATGCTGCCGCCAATTGATGCGCCGATGGCGCCAAGTACGAGAGTGGCCATAATGAAAAATTCCTAGGCGTGAGGGGGGAAGGTAAAGCGCGCCGTCAGCGCACGTTGCCACGGGGCGGACAAACTGGTCTCGACGACCCCGTGACGTGCATAGGCATGGATAAATCGTGGCGTTGGCTCAACTGTCACAAGGATGCCAAGGTGTTTGGCTACCGCCGTTTTACGCATACGAAACAGTAGGACCTGACCTGATGTCAAAGGCGTCTCGGCATCGACATCCTGCAGAACTTGACGCGCAGAATTCCAAAGCACTTCAGCCTTAGAAACCTCGGACCAATCATAAGTGTAGGCCGGGATCGGAACCGGCTCCGCCCCAACCACATCGCGCCAAACACCACGCACAAGCCCAAGGCAATCACTGCCCGCACCCTTGCACGACATCTGATGTTGATAGGGCGTACCAATCCAAGTGCGTGCGGATGCAACGACTTTGTCACCTATCACCGTGGCACCTGTCACAACTGGCCCCCATCCATCGTCAGACGGCTAGAGGGATAACTCATCGCCCAATCCTCACCGGGGATTGTTGGGAAACCGCGAAAGTTCAGGATATTGTCGAACTTAACGGCGCAAGTGCTTGCAAGTCGGTTGCACCCCGTCGTCACACGCAAAACACGCCCCGGCTCGATCACAACATTGGGCGTAAACCATAGCTCAATGTCGCGCCCCGCCTCAGATATCTTGTCGGACTTAATGACCGTCGCCCCCATAGGCGCACCGTCCTCCATGATCTCAACGGTCCCACGCTCAAACCATGCCTCTGGATATGCATCCAAACCAGCAACACGCACATACCGTTGATCTTTGACGCTCACGACTGTCACGTCCGTCCGGTATTCAGGTGAAGTCAGATCAACACCACAGCGCGCATCGCCCAATGCCGCATCACACGACGGTTGATAAACACGACCCAAAGGCTGGTTCAGCAAATCAGACTTGCCCCGCAATTCCGCGACAAAACTGCCGTCCTTGACTTGAACCTCGCCGATCATCGCCTTGAACTGCTCAGATACCACCTGACCGGCCTTCCAATCGTACAAAAGAACATCAACCTCGGCACTGTCATAGCGGCCGTTGATGATGTCCTCAGGACAGATCACAGTCGATTGCAACGCGCCCAAGGCCTCGGTGTTATCCACCGACAAACCTGTCGATGTCTGCAACGCAGCACCCATCAACCCAGACGCGGCTTGGCACGTCACACCCTCATGGGTGATATCGTCATCGTGGTTCGTAAACCCAAGAACCGTACCATCAGTACGTCGAATAATCCAAATATTGCAAAGCGTTGTCGCCTGCTGCGCACTTGTACTCATAGGCGCAACTCCACCACGGGCACATCCGGAATTTCACCGGCCTGAAAGCTCGCCAAGGACGTATAGATACGGTCCGTATCAAACCGAACCGGTACATCAAATTCAAAGCCCGCGGTAATCTCTGCAGCAACTGCGGGTGGATCAACAAACGTCACGACCCCCGTATCAAGATCCAAGGAAAACTCTGTAGTCTCTGAAATCTCGCTGCCTTGAACCCCGACCCGAACCGATCCAGAAACCGGCTTTTGCACCCGCCGGATGTAGCTGTGCGATCCCGACTGATAGGTCTTCGACAACTCAAACAGAACCGTTTCTCCGTCTCCGATCCCAATGATCTGATCGCGAAACGTCGGCTCTTGACTGGGAAGACACGACTTATAGTCCGACCAATCCTTCCAACGAAACCCATATAGCCGACCAGATCGGGCCTCAAAAAACGAGATCAACTCCTCAATGTCGTCAAGCGACCTAACACCAACTCCGGCGTCATAGCGCCGGCGCGAATGTTTCCATGGCGCGTTACGCTCTTCGTGACCGTTGGCCAACGTAATGACCTCAGTCAAGCGTTCAGGCCCGCCGGATGAGCCAAAGCTCACCGCAGCGGGAAACCGTACTTCGTGAAATGACATCTCTGCCTCCTACCTGTTGCGCTGTCCACGGCCCAAGGCGCGGCTCATCTCGGCCGCGACCTGGCTTTGTGATCGCCGGAAGCTTTGCGCATCGGGGGTGCTAATGTTCATGACGACCGTCACTGGCTTTGCGCTACCGCCTTCGGTCCGCACACCCAGCTTGCCGTCTGGTCCACGGCTCAAGGGCATAATCGCTTCGGGGCCAGCCTCCCCCAGCATTCCCATTCCGCCTCGCATAGGAAAGGATGTCGGCTGCGACGCAATCCCCCCCCCAATCGAGGACGCGCGTCCTTGCGTAAACGCGCCGCCATCCGCAAAGAGGCTTAAATTCGAACCGATCGAATTCAGCCCTGAGGCTAAGGCACCACCAACCGCGTTCTGAACCGGCTTAATCGCGGCCGAGTAGGCCGAGTTGACCATCGACTTACTGATACTTTCCAAAGCGTCCGACAGCTTCATGCCGTCAAAGACCAATCCGTCAAATGCAGACCGCAACCCGGAGCCAAAGCTCCGAGACAGGCTTTTGACCTCCTTGTCGGTATAGGTCATTTCACCGCGTAACGAACCAAGCTCGCGGGTGAAGTTAGAGACCACCGTTTGCGCACCAGAGGCTTCGGTTTGCAGCGACTCCAGCATCTCCTTCAAGGTGCCGATGTCCTCATTCAGATCATCCATCAGACATGTCCTTTTTATCAGATTGCGCCGCGTCCGGGTACTTCATCAAAAGCGCATCAAGCGCACTGCGCGACATCGCAGCCTCAGCCCCTGGGTGACCCAGCAACAAAGCCAACTCGACCGGCGTAAGGTTCCAAAACTCTGCCGGTCGCAGGCCAAGTTGCGTCAGCCCGACACGCAAAAGACCGTTCCAGTCAAATGCACTCATCCACTCAGCCCTTCGATAGAGAACGCTCGCCCAAGAAGAAGCGCGGCAACGCGCGTGGCCTCTACCGGTCCACCCCCAATGTCACCCTGCAAAAGCGTATCCCGACTACCTTGCCATCCCCCGCCCCGAAGGCCCGCAAAAAGCAACTCAACCACATCAACAGTTGAAAAACGTCCGGTCTCAAACCGCTCGACCAAGTCTACCAAAGTCTCGGTCTCCATATGCGCCTCAAGGTCGGCCAACACGCCAAGCGTGAGTTTTAGCGTCAATGGTCGCCCATTCAGCATCAACCCCACTTCGCCGGCCCAAGGGTTCGCGGTTGGACGCTCCTTTCCACGCATCAAGCGGGCGCAAAGGTCAACGCGCCCGCCGAAGCGAGCGAAACTTCATAAGTCGCTTCGCCATTCAGCGTTCCGGCATATTCCAGTGACGTCAGCTGAAACGTTCCCTCAACAACGCCAAAATCGGGAATTATTACCTGAAACGCAGGCATTTCACCGTCGAAAAACAACTGACGCGCGCGCGCATCGCTCGCATCATCCCGAAACACACCCGAGCCTGATACAGCAGCTGACTTCACGCCACCGCCGGTCAGTAATTCACGCCAGCCGCCTTCACTGTCCAACGAGGTGACATCAATCGTATCCGAATTGAAAGTTAACCGGGTGGCCCGCAAACCGGCCAACGTCTGAAATACACCGGCTCCATCCAAATCGACTTTCACCAGCAGATCTTTTCCTTTTTGCACGCTCATTGCGCACCTCCTTTTGACTTAGATGTCGTCGGTCACGCGGGCGCGAAACCACATATCAATTCGGCGCGATCCGTCGGTTGTATCGCGCCGGGCCTTCGCCTTTCGAAACCGCAACTGCACCAGGTTTCCCCGGCTCAGGCTCAAGTCTTCAGTGGTCAAGATGTCCGAAACCCGTCCAGCTACTTGCTTAGCACCCAAAAAACCCGCACCAGTCGTGACAACCGTGACCTGCAAATCATGATTTGCACCGGGGCTGGTCCCATCGGCTTGCTCAACCACATCCTCTGGCCCCAAGGCGACAAACATTTCGGGCGTTGTACCGGTCGGCATGGTGTCAAAGACGGCCGTACCGACCATTGATGTCAGCTCTGTATCCGCCTCAAGGGCCGAGAAAAGGGCGGTTTGCAACGCGGCGCTCAAACCATAGCTCACGTCGTCACCTCCTCTTCGGCAAAGCACATCAAGTACCCGCCACGCGGACCGGTTTCATGCACAGCATCAATGGCATAGATGCGTGTACCTTCCACAAATCTCTGCCCCGGCTTGGGGCGCGTCGTGCTGTCTTGCGGGGCATAGCGAACGGTGATCTTCAGCCCCAACCGGCTGCGCGTCAGAAACTCTCGCGCCCGACCCGATCCGGTGCGCGCATCAACCTGCGCCCAATGCACGCCCAGCGCAGACCAGACTTCCGTATTGCCGCCCGCGCCATCGGAAACCGAACTCGCCTCCTCCAGCACCAACCGGCGATCCAGATTGACTTGGCGCTTCAACATCCCGGCCGCCCCCGCAAGCGGATGTCACGAAACGGCTCAACCAAGATACAGACCGAGCATGGCAAGGTATTGCTCCCCTCCACACTTGAATCGCGCTCAAAAAAGTCTTCGGCAAGCATCATAACAGCCTGGCGCAACGCAGCCGGAACACTCGACCACTCCGTCGCAAAACCTGCTCGAACCGAAATCTCGGCACTTGAGTTGATACTCAATGAAGGCAAAGCCCCGACGCGCGAAACCAATTCTGGCCGATGCGCATCCTGTTGAAGCGCGTAGGAATTCGGATCAACGATCACTTCATCAGCACCCGAATGCACCAGCTTGATCCGCTCAACTTCGGTCACGGGTGCCGCAGGAAATTGCAACCGATCCGAGGCTGTCCATTTCTGGGTCCGAACAATGAACTGACGATTCAAAAAATACTTACCCAAACGGGCCTCAAGTGCGGCAATTGCCGCCGTCAAACATCCCTCCAAAAGGCGCATTTGACCCGGCAACGTATCAAACCCCTCAGCAAGACGCAGGTGCGCTGCGAAATCCGCAATCGGAAGGGCCTCGCTTGGTACGGTATTTAACTCCACCATCATCATATCGATGTCGCTCCTTGCATTCAGCTTTGTGATTAGAAAAAAGGGGGCGCGCGGCCTCGACGCCGCTCGGACGGATCAAATCGGCTGGATAGCGCCGAGGATGATTTGGTCGCGCGCCCACCTCCGTGGAAAGAAAAAACCACGGAGGATAGGTTTCGGGCTTAGGAAGCCGCGAATTTCAGAAGCTTAATGGCGGCAAAATCCGATACATCACCGCCGACGCGTTTCGTGGCATAGAACAGCACATGCGGCTTGGCCGAGAACGGATCGCGCAACACACGCAAATCGGGCCGCTCTGCAATTGTGTAGCCGGATGTGAAGTCACCAAATGCAATCGCATTCGCGTCCGACGCAATGTCGGGCATGTCTTCTGCGATCAGCACTGGATAGCCCATCAAACGCGCGGGCTCACCAGCGGCCAAACCATCTGACCACAGGAAACGGCCATCTGCATCCTTCATCTTGCGCACGGCACCTGCGGTTTTAGAGTTCATGACAAACGTCGCGTTTGCCCGGTACCGCGCGCCCAGCGCATAGACGAGGTCCACAATAGCATCGACCGCATTTGTCCCCGCGAAATCACCATCTTGGCCCGTGGGCACATAGCCAATGTTGCTCCACTCCCAGATTTCGTTGTCCACGGTCGGATGCGTCAAAAACCCGGTTGGCTTGTCCACACCATCCCCGTTGATAAAAGCAGATGCCTCTGCGCGGGCGAACTTGTCCGCGATACGGCCCGCCAGCCATCCTTCGATGTCAAACGCACTATCGTCCAGCAACCGCTGGGATGCTTTTGGCAAGGCCGATAATTCATGCAGCGGAATGGATATCCGCTCTAACGTAGGCGTGGCGCCCTCACTGACTGCTGCGGTCTCGGTCGCCCAGCCTGCACCCACCTCTGTGTGATCGACCAGCACGTCGAAGGACGTCGCCTCAACATTCACGACGTTGGCGATCGTCCGAATAGACGCTGATGACAACAGAACCGACTGAATGGTCTCAGCTGTCTGCGGATCGACCAGAAAACCGCCCTCAGCGGCAACAGCCGTGTTCATCGCTTTACCCTCAAGCGTCAGGTTGCGAAGCCCCTCATCGTCACCACACCGCAGATAGGCATCCAGTGCCTTTTGGTGCGGCGCGTCAGTCGCTTGGGCGCCTTCAAGTGCGGGACGGCGATGGGTCATGGTTTTGGTGCTCAGCATGGCAATGCGTTCTTCCTGTTGTTGCATCCGTGTGGTGATCTGATCTTGAAAGCCTTTGAAGTCAGTAACAAAGCCCGAAAGGGCTTCGGTGACTTCCCGGGCAGCTTGGGTCCCGGCAGACGCACTTGCGCTGCCTGACCCACGCATCGATTGCGTGGTCATGGTCTTGTCCTTCGATAGAGTTGATAGAGGTCTTGCTGACAGTTTCGCCTGATGCGGCTACCCGGTCGTCAGCTGCACACGCGCCATTTCCAACGCCCGCGCCATATCACGGAAAAGATACGCTTCAGCCTCATCCGACTTCGCGCTCACCCGTGCCGTAGGAAGCATCGGAAAGGTCACCAATGACACCTCCCAAAGCTCCAGTTCGTTCAAAAGCCGCTGACCTTTGTCATTCTTTGAGGCCTTTTGCGTACGATACCCAATCGACAAACCGTCAATTGCACCTGCTTCAATCAGCGCCGCAGCCTCTCGGCCCTTAGCGACGTCCAAAAGCAGGCGGCCCTTTACATAAAGACCCTTTTCGTCCTCATGAACCTCATCCCAAATGCCAATGGGCTGTGCGGGATCATGCTGCCACAACATCTTCACGGAACGACCCTCAGCAGATAGCGCCTGTAGCGACGCGCCATACGCCCCACTTTGCACAATGTCCCCGCCCTGATCACATGCGCCGAAGTATGAGGCGTAGCCCTCAATCCGGGTGCCATCCGTGACTTCAACGGCCTCCCCAAGTCGGGCGAACTTTGTTTCCAATCCATAGTCTGGCGTCATGCCTTACACTCCAATCTGAATTAGTTCAGAAATGCCTTTGGCGAGGATCACGCTCACAACACCAAAAACGGCCAACCAAAGGCGCTTTTCCATCCGCTCTATCGCGGCTTCGATACCCTTGAGCCGAAATTCCAACCCCTCCCATCGCTGTTCCATCACACGCTCGTTGGCATCGATGCGGGCGTTAGCAACGTCAAAAGGGTCATATAAAAAACGTGATCCACCTACTCCGGGTTTGCGATCACTCATGACCATCCACCAAGGGGGGCAACCCCAGCATCGCGCGCTTTTCTGAGGGCGACAGAAAATCCGCATCCGCTACACGGCGCCACTGGGCCTCGCGCTCAACGGACAAGGCCGGGACCTGATCCAGATCCGGCTTCAAGAACAGCCGTTCATCCGCATGCAGGCCTAACCAATACCCAAGTGCCGCTGTCACTTTGCTCACTAACGGCAACACGGTCAGCCGATAAAAGGCGCGGTTCGCCTCTTGGTAGTTGGCGTAAGTCGCATCACCGGGGATGCCCAGCATCATGGGCGGCACACCAAAGGCCATCGCGATCTCTCGCGCGGCGGCCTCTTTGGTTTGTTGAAACTCCATGTCGGAAGGGGAAAAACCCATCGGTTTCCAATCTAACCCGCCTTCCAACAGCATAGGCCGGCCCGCATTGCGCGCGCCTTGATGGTGCGCTTCCATCTCGGCCGAAAGACGATCGAATTGATCTGCCGACATCGACATACCCGCCTCAGAACCATTGTAAACAATCGCCCCTGAAGGCCGCGCTGCATTGTCCAACAGTCCCTTTGACCATTTCGATGCCGCGTTATGCACATCCACCGCACTTGCAGCCGCCGTCATCGGCGATAGCCCGTAGTGGTCGTCTTGGGGATGAAACGCTTTGATGTGACACACCGGCGAAACCTCACCCACAGTGAACCGATGCGCCTTCGCACCGACCTTATAGTCATAGGCAACGGGCCAGCCGTCGCTCCCCGGTACAACCGACATCCGGTCCGACCGCAAAACATGCAACTCAAGCGGAACTCCAAAATCGCCAACCGCTTCGACATAACCATTCCCGCTCAGCAAGAACTGGCCATACAAGGCTTCCAACAACTCGGCCTGCCCCTGCACACCGTTGGGCCGCCGCACAAGCCCCAGCACCGGATGTTCCGAAAACCGGGTCGCCCCATCCTCTAGAACCAACGGCACGGCTGCCGCAGCCTCAGCAATCAACTTCACTGCGCGAAATCCTACTGGGTTCGTGGTAAACCCAACCCGCGTCAAACTACCGGTATCGCGTGCACTCCATGCCGTCCGAACACCGCCCCCCGCCAACGCCGCAACCTTGCCCGTCGCGGAGGCCTTTTGTTCAGGTGCGTTCACGCGTGCCTCAGCCCCGCCCTCCCGCTTTAAAAAGTCGAACATAGCTGTCTCCGTCCTTGGCCGAATAAAAAAGGGCCCCAAAGGGCCCCAAAAAGAAGGTTCGATAACGCCGACCTACAAAGTCCGGATCGCGGCCGCTCCGCCCGGCGTGGTCGGTGCGATCATCCCCTCGAACAAGGCCCAAACCAGCGCGTCAACGCGGTCCGGGCTGCCCTTGCCGGCGTAACCCTGCAACGTCATCTGGACCATCTGGTCCTCTAACTCAGAAAACTGCCCGCAGTGATGCACGCGTCCCTGCTCATACAACGCGGCAATCGGCTCCGCTCGGGCGCTCTTGCCCTTGGTGGCGCGCACCGCCTGGTAGCGGATCATCGGATCCACCTGGCGCACGATCTGTTTAACCATGTCGCCCCCCTGGTTCACTTCCGCGACCAAACAATCACCGTTGTGGCGCTTCATCGCCGCCACCGCTGCCTGCGCCCATTCCAATGGACTAGAGGCCGCAACAGACGCATCCTCGATGACATAGGCCCGCCAAGCCGCGCGCGGCCCTTGATGGGTCACGCCAATCACGACGATCCCACATTCATCCGATCCCGCGTGCCCCGTAACCGGCGGATCGACCGCAACAATCACGCGGTCCACCTCGGGCATTTCTTTCACCCGACACGCCCCCAACATATGAGACGTCCAGAACGCGCCCTGCACGTCCTCCAGCAACTCACCATTCAATTCTTGGCGCCCCAGCCGGGACCCCTCATAGCGGCTCTCGACCTCAGCCAAGAAACTATCCGCCAGATACGCCCGGTTGGCATGGGTCGGAGCATGGGTCTGAACCGTGCTCTCTCGCGCCAACAAATCCTTCAAAACGTCAACGTTGCGCGGTGTCGTAGTCACCACACACTTCGGGTCGTTACCCAAACGCAGACAAAATTGCAGCATGTCCCAAGTGTCCTGCGCCTTCTTCCACTTTGCCAATTCATCGACCCAGGCCGCATCAAACTGTGGCCCCCGCAACGCCTCTGGCTCACTGGCCGAAAAACACTGCGCCTCGGCACCATTCGGCCACACCAGCTTGCGCTTAGAGGCTTGCCACTCTGGTTTGCGGTCCGGCGGACAGCACGCAAGAATGCCGCTGTCCCCGAAAACCATCACATCCCGCGTCTGGTCATAGGTTTCCCCAACCAACGCGACACGTTTGGCCCGGCCGCTTTCCAGCGGCCGGGACCCTTCTACCATTAGCCGAACCCATTCGGATCCGGCGCGCGTTTTGCCCGCGCCACGGCCGCCCATAATCACCCAGCTGCGCCAGTCCCCACTCGGCGGCATCTGGTGCGGCAATGCCCAAAACTCAAAGAGCCAAGGCAAAGCCGCAAGTGCGTGGTCAGTCAGTTGCGCCAGGAACGTCTCCTGTGTTTCCCGCGGCGCGGAGGCAAGCCAGGCGGACCCTGATCTCAGCACGGGCGCTGTCCAAGTCGAACGTCCCGTTGGACATGCCTCCGTTGGATTTGGAGAAGTCATCTTCAATCCTCCTAGTATGATCCACAGCAGTCGAAATCGCTTTGCTCATAGTCGAGAGCATAGCGTTCACGTCCTTCCCATCGTCTTCAAGGGTCGGTGCAGTTTTCAAGGCATTGATCCGCGCCAGGAAAACTTCGCGGGCCACTTCGTATGCAGCAACTGCATCATTGGCCAGTTTTTCGCTTCTTGCTGCGGAATTGGTGTCAAAGGTCATTTTTGTGCTCCTAGATCAAAAATAGACCCGCACGAGCAGACATGAAAAATGCGACCTCGGGAGTATCATTCCCGGGCCGCCTTACCCACTTCTTCCAGCATGTCACAATGTATGTGTTTGAGCGTACGCTCCGGTCAATCCCCTAAATTGGGAAAAAACCGCGAACGCCTAATTTTGACCGTTCGCGCGGTCTCTCTCAATTTGCCGCCAGCGGGCAACATTCTGATTATGCTCAGCTAATGTGACAGAAAAGGCGTGACCACCGGTGCCATCCGCCACGAAAAAGATGTACGGGCTTTCATCGGGGTTCACTGCGGCCTCAATCGCCGCACGACCGGGATTCGCAATTGGCGTGGGCGGCAGTGCCGGGATCACATAGGTATTATAGGGTGTCGCCGCACGCAGTTCGGACCGACGCAAACCCCGCCCAAGGCTCCCCTCGCCCTTAGTAATCCCGTAAATCACCGTCGGGTCCGTCTGAAGCCGCATTCCCTGCCGCAAACGATTGGTAAAGACCGACGCCACCAATCGCCGTTCATCCGGCACGGAGGTTTCCTTTTCGATGATCGAGGCAAGGATCAACGCCTCCTCCGGTGATGACACAGGGATATCGTCCTGACGGTTGTCCCAAGCCGCAGCCAAAATTCGCTCCTGTGAGGCTGCCATTTGCGCCAACACATCCGCGCGCGCCGTGCCGCGAACCACTTCGTAGGTGTCCGGCGCAAGCCGCCCCTCCTCGGGCACAACATACACCTCACCACTCAAGAAATGCGCGGACTTCAAACCCTCAACGATCTCCCAAGAGGTCAGCCCCTCCGCGATTGAGACACGGTAGATCATCGGCACATTCTGCTCGACCAAGGCGGCATAGACCTCCGGCAGCGGTTCACCCGCAGCAAAGGTTGCGACATCAGACAAATCCGCCTGCCCCGGCACACGCTCGCGCACGCGGGTTTCGGCCCCTTGGGCCCGAATGATAAAAGTAGAGGTATACCGGAACGTCGAAGGCCCGCCCGCCGTCACGATATCCATGATCTGTGGCATCGTGGCCCGAGCCGGGATTTCGTAGTTGCCGAACTTCAGATCACCGTCACGCTGATTATACCGTGCAGCCAATCGGAATATGATGCCGCTCTCAATCGCGCCCGCGTCCTCAAGGCTCTCACTGACGGCCGTCAATGACGCCCCGCGCGGAACCTCGAAAAAGATCGCCTCATCCAGCGGCCCCTCAGACACATACGTGTTCTGGCCCCAACCAATCAGCCCCGCCAACGCAACAATCCCGACGATCAACACCGTGATCGCATTGGCGGCAATATGGTTCCACATGGGCAGGCCCCGCTGGCGTTGGCGTTATACTTTGCCCAAAACGAGGCTGGCGTTGGTGCCGCCAAAGCCAAAGGAGTTCGACAAAGCCACGCTAATCTCCCGCGGCTCCGCTTCCATGGGCGCAAGGCTCAGTTTGGGGTTCACGGCTGGGTTTTCAAGGTTCAGCGTCGGTGGCGCCACCTGATCACGGATCGCAAGGATCGAGAAAATCGCCTCAACCGCCCCCGCAGCGCCCAACAAATGGCCCACAGCAGATTTCGTCGACGACATAGTAGCCTTCTCTGCGGCCGATCCCATCAGCCGCTCAACCGCGCCCAATTCGATCGTATCGGCCATTGTCGAGGTGCCATGCGCGTTGATGTAATCGATATCAGCAGGCGTCAGGCCTGCACGCTTGATCGCTGCTGCCATGGACCGCTCGCCGCCCTCACCATCCTCTGAGGGTGCGGTGATGTGATAGGCATCACCCGACAGGCCATAGCCCAATACTTCGGCGTAAATCTTCGCACCACGCGCCTTGGCGTGCTCATATTCTTCTAGCACGACGACGCCGGCACCTTCGCCCATGACAAACCCATCCCGGTCCGCATCATAGGGGCGCGACGCCGCCTGCGGGTTATCGCCCCGCTTCGTCGAGAGTGCTTTGCAAGCGTTGAAACCCGCGATACCGATCTCAGAGATCGGGCTTTCTGCACCACCCGCAACCATCACGTCGGCATCATCCAGCGCGATCAATCGCGCGGCGTCACCAATCGCATGGGCCCCTGTGGAACACGCCGTCACAACCGCGTGGTTCGGCCCCTTAAAGCCAAACTTGATCGACACCTGACCAGACACCAGATTGATCAGCGCGGACGGAATAAAAAATGGCGAAACCCGGCGCGGCCCGCGCTCTTTCAACAAAACGGCCGTCTCTGCGATGGATGACAACCCACCAATGCCCGAACCAATCATCACACCAGCCCGGCATTTGGCGTCCTCATCGGCGGGTACATAGCCACTGTCTGCTACGGCCTGCGTTGCCGCTGCCATGCCGTACAGGATAAAATCATCAACCTTGCGCCGCTCTTTCGGAGCCATCCAATCGTCAGGGTTGAATGTCCCGTCCGAGCCGTCACCAAGGGGAATTTCGCAGGCATAGGTCGTCGCCAAATGGCTGGCGTCAAACCGCTCAATGGTGCCCGCGCCGGATTTCCCCGCAAGGATCCGCGCCCATGTCTCTTCGACACCGCACGCCAATGGGGTTACCATCCCCAAGCCGGTCACAACAACTCGCCGCATGTCTGCCCCCTCATAGGTCGTTTGAGCGCCTACCTACACCGCCCCGCGCGCACCCTCAAGGGCACCAACTGCGGCCATCCGCACAAAGCAGCCCAAAGACATACCGGCTCCTTTGTTCGCCAAATACTCATCCCGACCGCACAAACAAAAACGGCGCCCCAATCGGAGCGCCGTTCACCGCCAAATAAGGCGAAATCGCTTAGCTGGCTTTGGTCACGAAAGCGACGGCATCGCCGAAGCTTTGGATCGACTCAGCTGCATCGTCAGGGATCTCGATGCCGAATTCTTCTTCAAATGCCATCACCAGTTCTACGGTGTCGAGGCTGTCAGCGCCCAGATCGTCGATGAAGGAGGCGTTTTCTACGACCTTGTCTTCTTCCACACCCAGGTGTTCCACCACAATTTTACGCACGCGATCAGCGATGTCGCTCATATCTTTTCCTCACTTATGGGGGCGCCTGCCCGTTTTACATGTGTTGAGCCCCATGCACAGGCCCGGTACGCGGCTCTTTGGCCAATACGCCCGAAAGCGGCGAAAGGGTCCCCTCCCCGCAATTGTGCGCCGCCTATAGCACATCGTTTACCCAACGCAAACGATTCCGCGCCCAGCGATTTGTCCGGGCACGGACGCCATCACGGTGCGGCTTGGATCAAAGCATCGCCATGCCGCCATTCACGTGCAGCGTGGCCCCCGTAACATAGCCTGCCTCGGGGCTCGCCAGATACAGTGTGGCCGCCGCGATTTCTTCGGGCGTGCCCATGCGACCGGCGGGAATTTGCACATTGATCTTGTCTTTTTGCTCGTCGGTCAGCTTGTCGGTCATCGCCGTGGCAATAAACCCGGGCGCGACCGCGTTCACCGTGATCCCGCGTGACGCAACCTCATAGGCCAGCGACTTCGACATCCCGATCAAACCCGCCTTCGAGGCGGCGTAGTTGCCTTGGCCTGGGTTACCCGTGGCCCCCACAATAGATGAGATATTTACGATCCGGCCCCAACGCGCCTTCATCATGCCGCGCATCACGCCCTTCGACAGCTTGAACGCGGCTGTCAGATTTACGTCAATAACGGACTGCCATTCGTCGTCAGACATCCGCATGAACAAGTTATCCCGCGTAATCCCCGCATTATTCACAAGGATATCCACAGCCCCCATCGCAGCCGCCGCAGCCTTTGGCAAAGCGTCCACCGCCGACAGATCGCTCAGGTTGCAGGGCGTGACATGCGCGCGCTCTCCCAGCTCAGCTGCCAACGCCTCAAGCGGTGCCTCACGCGTGCCCGAAAGAGCCACCGTAGCACCGGCAGCATGCAGCGTGCGCGCGATTTCCGCGCCAATGCCACCCGAAGCCCCCGTCACGAGGGCACATTTACCTGTTAAATCAAACATCTTTGTCTCCTTTATTCGCTCAACACGCGCGGGCCACCCAAACGGGCCCGCCAACCGCGCCAGCTTTATCCTTGTGCGACGGTGCGCGCCTGATCGGCGGTGCCCACAGCATGGGTCGCGACACTGCGGTCGATCCGCTTGATCATTCCCGACAATGCTTTGCCCGCTCCGATTTCCCACACTTCGGTGACACCATGGGCAGCCATCCACATGACCCCTTCGCGCCAACGAACCGCCCCAGTGACCTGATCCACCAGCAAGGCGCGGATCGTCGTCGCATCCTTCACACCATTCGCGGTCACGTTCGCCACCAATGGCACCGCTGGGTCGCTAAGGTCTACGTGCGACAGAGCCTCGGCCATGGCCTCTGCGGCGGGGCCCATCAAGGCACAGTGAAACGGCGCGGATACAGGCAGCAGCATGGCGCGTTTTGCACCGCGTGCCTTGGCCAGTTCAACCGCGCGCTCAACCGCTGCCGTATGGCCCGAAATCACCACCTGTGACGGGTCATTGTCGTTCGCAGCCTGACATACTTCGCCTTCTGCGGCCTCAGCGGCGATCCCGGATGCAGTTCCAAAATCCATACCCAACAGGGCCGCCATGGCGCCAACGCCCACGGGCACGGCCTCTTGCATCGCGCTACCGCGCAGGCGCAACAACCGGGCCGCATCCGCCACGCTCAGGGCACCTGCCGCTGTGAGCGCACTATATTCACCCAAAGAATGCCCGGCGACATAAGCCGCATGATCCTCCAAAACGACGCCCTCGGCCTCTAGCGCGCGCAGCGCAGCCAGCGAGGTCGCCATGAGTGCGGGCTGTGCGTTGCGGGTCAGCGTCAGCTCGGCAATATCGCCTTCCCAGATCAGGTCAGACAGCTTTTCACCCAGCGCCTCATCCACTTCATCAAACACGGCCCGCGCCGCCGGATAGGCTTCGGCCAGATCGCGCCCCATTCCAATGGTCTGCGCACCCTGCCCGGGAAAAACGAAAGCTCTGCTCATAGGGGTCTCCTCTGCGGTCTTGCCCGTTTTGCGCCTTTGGCGGCGCGTTGCTTCTCCCTAGCGTTTCGATGCGCGCCCCACAACACCCCCGCTCGCGTGCGCACCATAGCCCACCCCACACACAGGGTCTGTGCGCTGGTGCGACTGTTGCTTTTACTCAGGTGCGTTAATGTAGAGCCACCTCAACCGGAGATCCCCATGCCCGCCGCAAACACCCGCCAACACTACGGAAGCGTGGCAAAGACCTTTCACTGGCTCACGGCCCTTCTGATCCTCACGGTCATTCCGCTGGGGATCATCGCGCAGCGCTGGTCGTTTGATACCTCGGACGCGCTGGCGATCAAGGCGACGCTGTTTTCCATCCACAAAACCGTGGGGCTGACGCTGTTTTTCGTGGCCCTCGCCCGGATCACATGGGCCCTGACCCAAGCCAAACCCGGCCCCCTGCATCCTGACCGCAAGCTTGAGACATTTGCCGCCGAAACGGTGCACTGGGCGCTTTATGCTTCTCTCGTGGTGGTGCCATTGACCGGGTGGATCCACCACGCCGCCACCGTAGGCTTCGCCCCGATTTGGTGGCCGTTCGGGCAAAACCTGCCGTTCGTGCCAAAGAACGTGGACCTAGCGCACACATTCGCCAGCCTGCACATCATATTCGAACGGGTGCTGATCATCTCACTCGGGCTGCACATCGCGGGCGCGCTAAAACACGCGTGGATCGACCGTGACGCAACGCTGGCCCGTATGTTGCCCGGTGCCGCGCCCAAGGTTCCGCTTTATGATCACACCACAACCGCCAGCCCGGCAATTGCGGCCTTTGCGGCCTATGGTCTGGCGCTATTGGTGGGGGCCGGTCTGGGCATGTTTGGCCAGCACGAGGGCCCCGCCACCCCACAGCTTGAGGCCGTCGCCTCCGACTGGCAGGTGACGGACGGCACGCTCGCGATTACCGTCACACAATTAGGCGCCCCCGTGACCGGTCAATTCGCCGATTGGACCGCCGCCATCACCTTTGATGAAACTGTCACCGACGGCACAGCGGGCCAAGTGGATGTCACCATCTCGGTCCCATCGCTGACCTTGGGCAGTGTGACCAGCCAAGCCCTCGGGGCTGAGTTTTTCAACGCGAGCGACTTTGCCACCGCAACGTTCTCGGCCCCGATCACGGTGACAGATGGCGCGTATCTGGCCGATGGTACCGTTACGATCCGGGGCGTCACAATGCCCGCGATGCTGCCCTTTACGCTGGACCTGCAAGACGGCATCGCTACCGTCGAAGCCACCACACAACTCAGCCGCCTCAGCTTTGGCATGGGCGAAACCGCCTATCCCGATGAGACTTCTGTCGGCTTTGCGGTAGACGTGGCCATATCGCTGACGGCCAGCCGTAATACCGCGGCAGCAACCGCGAACTAAAGACAATCCGCCGGAAAATTCACCACCATTGCCAGATTGCAAACAGCGAATATCCGGCGGATTTCCCATTACATATCAAATATATTCAATGACTTAAAATGGCCCGCGCCCTCATGCGCCGTAGAATCGCCCCAAAGGCGCCATTTTTTTCTCGCTCGTGTTAACATTTTGCTGCTAGCCTAAAAGTGCATTTCGTTAACCAGTTATTTCTTTACCGAGCGCCGCCGTCAGGCACCATTTATTAGGACTAAAAGCATGAGCACAAAATCCACTCTTATGGGCGGCTTTATTGCATCCGCCATCACGTTGGGCGCGCTGACATCGGGCGCATCCGCATCCACCCTCACGTACAACGGCCTCAACATTTCACCGGCGCAAAAGGTCGATATTGTCGCCAGCGCCGAGGGCCAATCGTTCAACAACCTGTCCGCTGGCGGGTTCAACATGTCCGACGGCACCAACAGCTTTATCGCGTGGTGCATCGACCTGTTCGACACGATCAAAACGGCCGCCTACACGCCGGGCCGCCCCACACAGGTCAACGACGCCGAAGAGGCCGACCTGAACCGGTTGTTCACGCTCGGGCGCGACACAGCGCAGACAGACGCAATCACCGCCGCCGCCTTTCAGGTGGCGATCTGGGAAATCGTCTATGAAACCGACACGGTGTATTCCCTCAATTCTGGGAACTTTATGGCCTCCGACAACGCGACTGTCGTGACAGCGGCACAGGGCTTGCTGGACAATCTGGGCACCGATACGGGCACAGCCTCGCTCAGCTTCTTTGCATCAACAACGTCACAAGACCTTGTTTCCGGCCAAACCGCCGTTGTGCCCCTGCCCGCCAGCGCGTTGCTGCTGCTGTCCGGCTTGGGCCTAATGGGGGTTGCGCGCCGTCGGACCGACGCCGCCTGATCGTTACACTATTCCTCTAACAAAAATGGCGGGCCCTTCGCATGGGGCCCGCCATTTTTCATTTTGCGCTCGGGCCACGAGGCCAGAACCGTTGGGCTTAGCCTTCGGCTTGTGCCTCGATCGAAATGATGACGTTCACTTCGTCGCCCACGAATGGTGCAAAGTTGCCCACGCCGTAGTCGGAGCGGATCAGAGTCGTCGTCGCATCAAAACCCAACCAAGGCTTTTGCGCCATCGGATGCATGTCGGCTTTGTTCATCTTTGCATCCAGCACGACGGATTGCGTCACACCGTTCAGCGTCAGATCGCCGGTGATCAGCGCTGTGTTGTCGCCGGTCACTTCGATACCTGTCGAGGTGAAGGATACCATTTCATCGGCAGAGGCCTCAAAGAAGTCAGCCGACATAAAGTGTGCGTCGCGCTTTTCCCAACCGGTGAACATCGACATCACGGGCATGGAAACGGACACAGAGGATGCGGCGGGGTTTTCGGCATCAAACTGGATTTCACCAGCAAAGCCAGAGAACATGCCATACGTCGTGGAAAAGCCAAGGTGATCATAGCTAAAGATGATCTGGCTGTGCGAGCTGTCCAATGTATAGGTTTCAGCGGCGAAAGTGGGAGCTGCAAAAGCCATCAGGGCGGCGGCGGTCAAAAGGGTATGTTTCATATCAGGTCCTTGTTTTGGATGTGTGGTCGTTCATTAACCCTAACATCGCCTATCTCGGCCAAATGGCAATTTACCTTCACCCCACAGACCCTGTGCGCTTGTGCAAATTATCGTGATCAAGGGCATGTACCGCGCACAATTGCGCCCTTGCCTTGAATGCCCCCACGGCCTATACGGCCCCATCCCGCCACCATATTGACCTGCGTGGCCTCTCGTGACCGAGCGGCGGGAAAAGGTTCGGTCTTTGAAACACGCGTAACATGACTGGAGACACCATGGCGCTCTACGAGCACGTGATGATCGCGCGGCAGGACCTGTCCAACGCGCAAGCCGAAGGGCTGATTGAACACTTCGGAACAGTACTGGCCGATAACGGCGGCGCACTCGTCGATTTCGAGTACTGGGGCGTCAAAACGATGGCCTACAAAATCAACAAAAACCGCAAGGGTCACTACGCCTTCCTGCGCTCCGATGCACCGGCTCCCGCCGTGCAGGAGATGGAACGCCTGATGCGCCTGCATGACGACGTGATGCGCGTACTCACCATCAAAGTGGATGAGCACAAAGAGCTTCCTTCCGTGCAGATGCAAAAACGTGACGAACGCGACCGCGGCGAACGCCGTGAACGCCGCAACTAAGGAGACCTAAACCATGGCTGCAAAACCATTTTTCCGCCGTCGCAAGGTCTGCCCGTTTTCCGGCGACAACGCGCCCGCGATTGACTACAAAGACACCCGCCTTCTGCAACGCTACATCTCTGAGCGTGGCAAAATCGTACCGGCTCGCATCACCGCAGTCTCCGCCAAGAAGCAACGTGAGCTGGCCCGTGCCATCAAACGCGCTCGCTTCCTCGCGCTGCTGCCCTACGCTGTGAAGTAAGGAGACAGACATGCAAGTTATCCTTCTGGAACGCGTGGCCAAGCTCGGTCAAATGGGCGACGTTGTTGACGTCAAACCCGGCTACGCCCGCAACTACCTTCTGCCCCAGGGCAAGGCGCAAAACGCAACCGAAGCCAACATCGCTGGCTTTGAGGCGCGCAAAGCCCAGCTCGAAGCGCAGAACCTCGAAACCAAAAAAGAAGCCGCAGCTATGGCTGAGCGCCTGGGTGGACAGCAGTTCATCGTGATTCGTTCCGCTTCGGACTCTGGTGCTTTGTACGGTTCGGTCACCACACGTGATGCGGCCGAAGCTGCAACCGAGGCTGGCTTCACCGTTGGTCGTAACCAAGTCGTTCTGCAACGCCCGGTCAAAGACCTTGGCCTGCACCCAATGACAGTGGTTCTGCACCCCGAAGTGTCGTGCGAAATCGTCATGAACGTTGCGCGCAGCACCGAAGAAGCTGAACTGCAAGCGTCTGGCAAATCGATCCAAGAACTGGCCGCAGAAGAAGAAGCTGCAGCAGAGTTCGAGATCGCTGAGCTGTTTGACGATCTGGGCTCCGCCGCCGCAGACGACGACGATATGGCTGACAACATCGTTGCCACGCCCGAGTCGGACGCAAGCGACGAGGCATAAGGCAACTTGGTCGCCTAAAGCTTATGCTCTTAAAGAGCCGCTCCTAACCGGGCGGCTCTTTTTCATTTGATCTATGATTTGTTTCGCCGGGATGGTTCGTGTCAGCGGTAATACTGTTGTGACAGCGTTATGCCCGATGCACTCGAAATCACCTCCATCACCCCTCTTGGACGCACAGCGCTTTAACACGCTACGTTGTAGGACAAACGGCCTCGTGATGCGGGCACGCCTTGGCCACCGCCAGCGACACTGGCCACGAGTTTGATTTTTGTTCCTAGAACACCCGTAAACTAGACATCTGGCAATGATTGAAGCAGGTGCCTCCGCAGCAGCAGCGCCATAGCAATCGCCGGACACTCTGCGATGAGCGTTCCGCAGGCTCTAGTAGTGGCGTTGAGACTGGCGATTAAGCTATCGTTTTTGGTTTTGGTGGCCAGTTTCCTGGGGTGTGGATGGTTAAGGGCACCACATTCTTTTTGCCAAGCGGCTGACGTTAGCCTTGCTGCGGGGACGCTTTCTGCGTGCCTAGATCCAAGCGAAACGGATATTAGAATCGCGGCGCGGATCGTTAGAAAGCGAACGGCTTAGGGAATTTTGGATCGTATAAACAATTGATCCAAATGAAAAAGCCGCCCCAAGGGGCGGCTTTCACACGATACTTTGACCGACAGCTTACTCGTCTTCGAGAGCTTCAACTGCTGCTTGCAGCTCGTCTTTCGTGACTTCTTTTTCAGTTACTGTAGCCAGTTCGAGGATGTAGTCGACAACTTTGTCTTCGAACAGTGGCGCGCGCAGCTGCTGCTGAGCTTGAGCATTTTTCTGAATGAACTCAAAGAATTCACGCTCTTGACCAGGGTACTGGCGTGCTTGGTTCATGATCGCTTGGGTCATCTCGGAGTCGGAAACTTCGATCTCGTTCTTTTGACCCAGTTCCGCGAGCAGAAGGCCCAAACGCACGCGACGCTCTGCCAGTTTGTTGTGCTCTTCGGTGGGCTCGATCTCGGGGTGATCGTGGCCTTGAACCTCGGGGTTTTCTTCGTGCCACAACTGGTGCGCAATCTGACCGGCTTCGGCGCTGACCAACATGGGGGGCAGCTCAAAGCTCACGAGATCATCCAGTTGATCCAGCAGCCCGCGCTTGAGCACGGCACGTGCAGCACCGGCGTATTCTTGGCCGAGACGATCCACGATTTGCTCTTTGAGCGCATCGAGGCTTTCAGCACCGAATTGCTGCGCCAGCTCATCGTTCAGCTCAGCGGTTGCGGGCGCTTTGACTTCTTTGACGGTGCACTCAAACACGGCATCTTTGCCAGCAAGGTGCTCTGCGCCGTACTCATCAGGGAACTTGACGTTCACTTCGACAGCGTCACCGGCGGCGGCACCGACCAGCTGCTCTTCGAAGCCGGGGATGAAGGAGTTAGAACCGAGCACGAGGGGGTAATCCTCAGCGGCACCACCTTCGAAGGCTTCGCCGTCAACTTTGCCGAGGAAATCGATCACAACCTGATCGCCATCTTCGGATTTGCCGTCTTTGGCTTCAAAGTTTTGTGCGGACTTTGCAAGGTTGTCGAGAGCGTCTTGGATGTCGGCATCCGCAGGCTTCACAACCAGCTTTTCGATCGAAACGGGTGAGAAGTCGACCTCGGGGATCGTGGGCAGCGCTTCGTAGGAAAGCGACACTTCAACGTCGTCGCCTTCTTTCCAGTCTTCGTTCGTCATTTTAACTTCGGGCTGCATCGCGGGACGGTCGCCAGAGTCCTCAAAATGCTTGGACATCGCGCCATCGATGGTTTCTTGCATGGCTTCGCCCAACAGACGCTGGCCAAACTGCTTTTTCAAAAGCGCCATCGGGACTTTGCCCTTACGGAAGCCCTTCATCTCGATTTCAGGCTGAGCTTCAACGAGCTTTTCGTTCACCT
>NZ_CEZFMW010000048.1:0-25476 GCF_982993085.1 Thalassobacter sp.
AATCACTGCCCACGATCAGATGAAATCTGTGCCCACCATCCCGCGAAACACGCAAGCTGATGGAGGCCCGCTGGATCAGGGACTTAGACAGCCACGCTGACGCCCCTGAACAGGTGAGGCAGCGAGTGCTGTCACATTTGGAGGAGTACGAACGCATCTTCATTCTGCGGAGCTACGGCGACGACCAGCGGGTACACTACGACCTCAGGGAAATACCGAAGGACGTCCTCGCGATGGTCGCGCACTTGGCTTCCGACGACTTCGGCACACTGACCAATGCGGGTGGCACTGGCGCCAACGTCACGATGAACGGTCGCAAGGCCTTCCGTTTAGTTTTGGACGGGAGCGTCGAGAAGGTGACTATTTCAGGTCTGGACGTCGAGCTCTGCCCCCTGCACGCTTGGTGGGAGCTCGGTCGCCCTGGCTAGACGGCCAGCCGCATCTGGTCAGGCGTAGCACCGCGCCCTTCAGCGTCCTCACCTATGGCCTTCGCAATCATCGCCGCAATCATCGGTGGAACCGCGTCGCCGATCTGACGGTACTTGAAAGACAATGAGCCCTCGAAGTGGTAGTCGGGCGGGAAGCCCTGCAGCAGGGCCATCTCCCTTACTGTCAGTAACCGGTCCTGCTCAGGGTGGCTGTAGCGTCCGTTGCCTGGGTGGCTGCACTCGCGCGTGATTGTGGGCGCATGTCTATCCCAGGCGAGGCGACCGTAGACGTCGGGAAAGGAGCCCGGTTTCTCGACATTCATACTAGGGATGCGCAGGTGCGCCTGCTCCTCCGTTAAGTCCGTCCAGCTCCCGCCGTCTTTCGGGATAGCCTGCATCCGAGCCAGCGAGTGACCGTTGATACGTGGGCAGACGTGCATGGGATCGTCCGGATGCGCCTCACCGGCAACCACCGGAGGAAGGTGACCAATCGCGTCACGGACGGTCCGCGCAGTGACCCTAGGCAGGTCGAGGTGAAATGCCCCGCCGAGCTTGGCCACGATCAACGAGCGTATTCTGCTCTGTGGCAGGCCAAAGTCCTTTAGGTCGTGTATCTCGGCGAAAACTTCGTAGCCAAGGTCGGTGAGGCCACGATGAAGACCTTGGAAGTGGTGCTTGTGTCGACCGCGCAGCAGTTCCTTCACGTTTTCAATTACCACGTACTGTGGGCGCCATGCCTCGGCGAATTCGGCGGCACGGGTCACCAGGCTGTTCCGTCCATCGTCCAGGACGTGGTTCCGGCTCTGCTTCTGACTAAAGCCCGTGCAGGGGGCACAGGAAATCAAGACGTGTACATCGCGGGCCTCGAAGCCGAAATGCGATGCGACTTCGTCTGGACCCGTCACAGCAAGGTCCGCGGACATCGGACGAAGCCCGAGGTTGCGTTCGTAGGTATCGTTGCAGAAAGTCGCCCCCGTCCCATGGCTCGGCTTAGCCACCTCAAGGTCCACGGCGCCGATTGTGCGGTGCCCGAGGCTAGTGAAGCCGGTGGACATTCCGCCACCGCAAGAAAAAAGGTCTACGAAGTTGAGGCTCATTGAATCAACTACATCTTGAGTTACTACTCTATTTAAGACCATACCTAACGTATTGAGGACCGGACGGGAACGAGAAAGATTGGATGACGGACGTTTTCGCCCCTGAAAAACGCAGCCAAGTTATGGCAAGAGTGCGGGGCAAAGACACCAAGCCTGAGCTCATGGTGCGCCGATTCTTGCATTCGCAAGGGCTTCGGTACCGGGTTAACGATAAGAAACTTCCAGGAAGCCCAGATTTGGTATTTGCCTCAAAGCGAAGTGTAGTATTTGTGAATGGCTGCTTCTGGCACCGGCACGCAGATTGCCGGAAAGCCAAGCTGCCGCAAACAAGGACCGAGTTCTGGAGAAGAAAACTCGCAGCTAATGTCGAACGTGACATCAGAGTATCAGCCGAACTTAAGGAAATGGGCTGGTACCCGCGGGTCGTTTGGGAGTGTGAAATCAACCCCGCGCGTCTTGAAGCTCTGGCCATGCAAATTCAAAAGGGTTATCCGGAGTGACGCAAGATATTATTGATAATCTTGAATGCTTTAAGCGCGACATCGACGAACATGACAACAAAACGCTGGTTGATCGATATTACTACTCCACCTCGGGGCCAGTGCTTGACAACGGACAACAAGCCTCATTGAGGCGCAGTGTTTCTGATTATCTCAATGTATCCGTAAGGGATGTCGTGCTCGTTGGCTCGGCTAAACTAGGGTTCACGCTCAGACCAAAGCCAAAACGGCCTGCCTTGTCGCATTTCGGTGACGAATCCGATATCGACGTAGCAATAATCTCCAGCCCACTTTTCCTCCGTTACTGGCAAGAAACGTTTTCTCATTGGGTGGATGTTGGCGACTGGGATCAGGCAGGTAAGTTTCGCGAGTACTTATTCCGTGGCTGGCTTCGTCCAGACAAGCTACCAAGGGACGCAGACTTCCCTTTGTCAAAAGAGTGGTTTGAATTCTTCCGCTCTCTGCAAGCCAGTGGAGAATATGGTGGATACAAGATTGCCGCTGGCATTTATCTTGATGAGCACTTTTGGGAGGAATACGTCGGGTCCGCCCTTTCCGAGTGCAGACTCTATGTAAAGGAACTGACATGAAAACCGCGCCTGAGAGCAGGAAAATCACTTCAATTCTCAAGTCTTTGCGAGACGGTTATCTGCAACCAACGCCGGATTTTCAGCGGCGGGCGGTCTGGACGAGTAAGGACAAGATTGCTTTCATTGATACTATCCTGCTGGGTTACCCATTTCCTGAGATATATGTCGCATCCGGCGAGGTAGACACGGAGACTGGCGATGCGATCGAACTTCTAGTCGATGGCCAGCAGAGGGTGAGAACCATTGACGAGTACTTCAGGGGAGTAAAACCGTTCGCACGGACACAACAAATCACTCGCTATTCTGACTTGGAGGAAGATCAAAAGCGAGCGTTTTTGAACTACGACGTGTCTGTACGAAACCTTGGAATTATCGACATCGATGACATCCGCGCAGTCTTCCAAAGGATGAATGCAACTTCGTATGATTTGAATGACATGGAGCGTTTCAACGCTGCATATCTAGGCGAGTTTAAGCAATTCTGCGAGCACCTGGCTCAAGACGATTTCTTTATCGATAACCGGGTATTTAGCGCGCTTGATATCCGTCGAATGAAGGACACTTCCTTTGTGGCATCACTCTCGGCCACCATGATGAGCGACTATTTTCATCGTGACGATGAGGTTGAAGAATATCTCGAACGGTATAACGAGGAATTCGAGGAAGCCGAGGAGTTGGAGGCGCGTTACCGGTCTGTCTTTGACGCAATGAAGCAAATGGGGTTTTCTAGGGACAGCCGTGCCTGGAAGAAAGCCGACTTCTATACGTTGTTCATAGAGCTGGATAGGGCCATAAATCGTGACGCCATTCAGTTGGATTTCGGTGCAGTAGGCAGCCGACTGGCCGAGTTCTTCGAAGAGGTCGACGCAATACGGAATGCAGAAGCGACGCCGGAAGGGGCGACTGGTGATTACTTCACAGCAACACTGCAATCTACCAATGACCGAAGTGCAAGGGTGAAGCGTGGTCGCGCGATACGCTCCATTATCGTGCCGGAGTAATTTACCGGTTGGGACAGCCCAGCGTACGATCCGAACCGTGTTTGCTGTGTCTATGCTGTACTTGGAAAGAAAAAGGACCTAGCGGGTGAGCGCTAAGTCCTTTAATTCTTTGGCTCCGGCGGTAGGGATCGAACCTACGACCAATTGATTAACAGTCAACTGCTCTACCGCTGAGCTACGCCGGACCATGTGGGGGCTATAACAATGGCTGCGGGGGGCGTCCAGAGGCTTTTTGCGACTTTTTCAAAAGGTTTTGCATTAGCCTCGAAATGCCGACTTATGTGACGCTACGGTAGCTTGAAGCGGGCGTTCAAACCTGGCGCAGGAAGGCTGTGGCAGGCGCCTCTTTTCTCAAGTTCTATAAGGGTGGCCAACAGGTTGCGCGCGGCGGCGTGCCACATCTTTTTTGGGACATCGGAGTAAAGTTGGGGGATCAATGCATCCAAGTTTTGTGGATCAGGGGTCAGGGCGTCTTGTGCGGCGCGCAACCGCTCATTGCGATGGCTCCGCAGCCATTCAATCCGGTCGCCCGGCCGATGAATCGGCGCGCCGTGGCCTGCAAACAGGATATCTGCGTTAATACTTTCTAATCGGTCGAGGCTGGTGAAAAACTGGCCAACATCCCCATCGGGTGGCGAAATCAGCGAACTGGCCCATCCCATCACGATATCCCCGGTGAAGAGCGCGCGGCCCTCATGCCATTCAAATGACAGGTGGTTGGCCATGTGACCGGGCGTCCAATGGGCGGTCAGGCTCCAACCTGTGCCCGCGATCTGGGTCAGATCGGGCAGGGCGATGTCGGGCGCAAAGTCGGGATCAATCCCTTCGCCGCCTGCCAAAGTATTGTCTTGCGCAAGGCGTTCCATCAATGCGCTGCGCCCGGCATGAGATGGGCCAAACCCATAGACTGGCGCGCCTGTGGCCTGCGCCAATTCGGGCACGAGGCCGGAATGATCGTAGTGGCTATGAGTGACGAGGATATGGCTGATCCGCTGGCCGGGCAATAAGGCGGTCAGAATCGCCTCAAGATGTTTGGCATCCTTCGGGCCGGGGTCGACAACAGCAATGTCTTCTTGTCCTAACAGGTATGTATTTGTGCCTTTTTCTGTCATCGGGCTTGGATTGGGCGCAAGTATACAGCGAAGGTCAGGGGCTAGGGTCTGGATCACGCTTCACTCCGCGTCGGGGGGCCGATAGGGTGCGCCTATGGCCTCTGGTTTTCTCAAACGCGCACTGCCCCGTGGCTTTTACGGACGCGCCGCTCTTATCTTGATCGTGCCGATAATCACGATCCAACTTGTCGTGTCCGTCATGTTTCTGCAACGGCATTTCGAAGACGTGACGCTGCAAATGACGGGGACGTTGTCGCGAGACCTCGGACTGGTCCTTGAGGCGCCAGAATTGGCCGAGCGGCTGGGGATCACTTTATCGCAAGGCGCAGGGCCGACAGGGGATAGCCGGTTGTTCTATGATCTGTCCGGTCGGGTCGTTGCGCGGCATCTACATCAGGAATTTCCTGCGATCACAGGCGTCGACTTGGCAACAGATGATAATCTGGTGGTCCTAGGGTTGGACGGTCAAACGATCAGCTTTTCGCGCAGCCGGGTCTCTGCCAGCAATCCGCATCAATTGCTGGTTCTTATGGTCGTGACTTCGCTTTTGATGACACTTGTGGCGTTCTTGTTCATGCGTAACCAAATCCGTCCGCTGCGGCGGCTGGCCAGTGTTGCTGAGGCTTTTGGAAGGGGGCGGTCTCTGCCGTATTCACCTACGGGCGCCACCGAGGTCCGCGCAGCGGGCACAGCGTTTTTAGACATGCGCCAACGGATCGAGCGGCATATCGATCAACGCACTTTGCTTTTGTCCGGGGTGTCTCATGACCTGCGCACGCCGCTCACGCGGATGCGGTTGGAGCTGAGCATGATGGAGCCGACAGATGCCGAAGGACTGAAAAGCGATGTCGATGAAATGGCACAGATCATCGACACGTTTTTGGATTTCGCGCGCGAAAGCGCCGAGACGCAGGTGGAACCCCACGATGCGGTAGTTTTGGCCCAAACTGTTGCCGATGGTTTTGCACGGGGTGGTGATGCAGTCAGTTTGGTCCTGCCGGGCTGGCCGTGCGTGGCCCCAATGCAGGTAGGAGCCGTGCAGCGTGCTTTGTCGAACTTGATCAAGAACGGGTTTCGTTATGGCAAACATGTTCGGCTAACCGTTCAGGACGCCCCCGCTGCACTTCGGTTTATTGTTGAAGACGACGGCCCCGGCATCGCCGTAGAAGACCGCGTAAAAGCCACCCGTCCGTTTACACGACTAGACGCCGCGCGCGGGGCGGGAAGCGGGTCAGTCGGCCTTGGCCTTGCGATTGTGACTGATGTTGCCCGTTCGCACGGGGGCACGTTGATGCTTGAACACAGCCCTGACATGGGTGGCCTGCGCGCAGAATTGGTCTTGCCGAAATAGAACCCTTAGCGCGTGGTTTGCGTGCCGCGCTCTCGATAAGGCGTAGTGTTGTAATGCGCCCGGTAGCATTTGGAAAAGTGCGACGGCGAGGCAAAACCACAGGCCAAGGCCACGTTGATCACACTCATATCTGTTTGCATCAACAGATTGCGGGCCTTCGAGAGGCGAATTTCCATGTAGTACCGTTTGGGTGAACGGTTGAGGTAACGACGGAACAGACGCTCCAGCTGGCGGGTCGACATGGCAACCTCTTGGGCCAAAACCGAGGGCGAAATTGGCTCTTCGATGTTCTGTTCCATCTTGCGTATGACAGCACTTAGCTTGGGGTGGCGCACGCCAATGCGTGTCGGGATCGACAAGCGCTGTGTGTCTTGGTCCGTGCGAATAGACGAATAAATTAACTGATCAGCCGTCAGGCTTGCGAGGTCTTCGCCATGATCCTGCGCGATGATTTTCAGCATCAAGTCGATGGAAGAGGTTCCCCCGGCCGTCGTGATGCGATTGCCATCAATCACAAACACCGACTTGGTGAGATTGACCTCTTGAAACTCTTCCAAAAAGCTATCTTGGTTTTCCCAATGGATCGTAGCTTTTTTCCCGTCGAGCAGGCCAGCCTTGGCCAAAGTGTAGGCCGCAGTACAAAGCCCCCCCAGCGTTACACCGCGCCGCGCTTCGCGCCGGACCCAGTTGAGCAGCCGTTTGGTGGTTGATTCTTGAACCCCGATGCCACCGCACAACAGGACAGTGTCGTCGCGGTTTGTCTCGTCAAGATCTTGGTCAACTTGATACGTAATGCCGCTTGAACACTGAACCGTTTCGCCACCCTCAGCCGCAAGCGTCCAAGAATAAAGTTCACGCTCCGCCATGCGGTTAGCGATCCGAAAGGCTTCGATCGCGCAGGCAAAACTGAGCATCGAAAAATTGGGCAAAAGCACAAAAACAAAGTGGCGTGGCCGTTCTGCTTTGGCTGGCTGTATGACCATGACCGGCCTCCCTTTTCTTATCGCTCCCGCGTTCTTCCCGCGCGCGGTGAGTTTTACGCAAAACAGGATTTTCCAGCGCTGACAAGCCCGCTTCATCCGCAAAGGACGTCTGGCGGAATAAAAATCATCGGTCTATACAGTTGGGGCCTCGTCGATGGGGCGCTTTTACAAGAGGATTGCGGCTATGACACCGTGGAGCAAAACAGACTGGCGGAACAAACCTCGGGTGCAGATGCCTGAGTATACCGAGCCAGCCGCTTTGTCGGCTGCAGAGGGCAAGCTTGGCAGCTATCCTCCGCTGGTTTTCGCAGGCGAGGCCCGCAGATTGCGTCGTGCCTTGGCTGACGTGTCCGAAGGCAAAGGATTTTTGCTTCAGGGCGGCGATTGCGCCGAGAGCTTTGCCGAATTTTCCGCCGACAACATCCGGGACACATTTAAGGTCATGCTGCAAATGGCCATGGTGCTGACATACGGCGCCAAAGTGCCAGTGGTCAAAATTGGTCGTATGGCGGGGCAGTTTGCCAAGCCACGCTCCGCGCCCACCGAGGTGAAAAATGGTGTTGAACTGCCCAGCTACCGCGGTGACATCATCAACGAGCTGGATTTCACACCCGAAGCCCGCATTCCCAACCCGGACAAGATGCTGCAAGCCTACACGCAGGCTGCTGCTTCGCTGAACCTGTTGCGCGCGTTCTCCAAGGGTGGCTACGCTGACATCCATCAGGTCCATGCGTGGACGCTTGGCACCACCGACGATTGGTCGGCGCGCTACCGCGATATGGCCAACGCTATCCAAGACTCGCTTGATTTCATGACCGCGGCAGGGCTGACGGCGGAAAACAACGCAGAACTCAGCACCGTCGATTTCTACACCAGCCACGAAGCTTTGTTGCTAGAGTATGAAGAAGCGCTGTGCCGTTTGGACAGCACCTCCGGCAAATGGATTGCAGGATCCGGTCACATGATATGGATCGGGGATCGGACCCGTCAGCCGGATGGCGCGCATGTCGAATTCTGCCGTGGTGTTCAAAACCCAATCGGCCTGAAATGCGGCCCGACCACAACGCCCGAGGATCTCAAGGTTCTCATGGCGAAGCTGAACCCCGAAAACGAAGCTGGGCGATTGACGCTTATCGCGCGTTTTGGCGCGGGCAATGTAGGTGAACATCTGCCCCGTTTGATCAAAACGGTTCGCGAAGAGGGCGCTAAGGTTGTCTGGACCTGTGACCCGATGCACGGCAACACTATCAAATCCTCGACCGGGTTCAAAACACGCCCGTTTGAAAGCGTTCTTCGCGAGGTCCAAGAGTTCTTTGCGATCCATAACGCAGAAGGCACAGTTCCCGGCGGCGTTCATTTTGAGATGACTGGTCAGGACGTGACTGAATGCACCGGCGGTGTCCGCGCAGTGACGGATGAGGATCTGTCCTCGCGTTATCACACAGCGTGCGATCCGCGTTTGAATGCAAGCCAGTCGTTGGAACTTGCGTTCCTTGTGGCCGAGGAGTTGCAGCGCACGCGTGAGGCGCGCCGCGCCGCCGTTTAGGGCAAGAAAACAAACGTCAGACAATTGGGAGTGCACAGTTTTCAATTGTCTGACAAAAAAGGCGCGTCTCGTACGCGCCTTTTTTGTTATTCAGTGTGAATACGTTAGCGCACAATTCGAAGCCACGGGACGGGACCGGGTTTAGACGCAGCCTCAAGGTCCTTGGGGACCTGATTTGAGGGGCGAGTGTCGGAGTTTGGCTTTGGTCCTTCGCCAGCTGGGCGTGCCTCAAACGCAGTTGCAGGCTCACTAAACCCTGCCATTGCAGGCGCAGGTTTGGGGGTGTTGGTTGCAGCAATCGGGGTCAGAACATCGCGTTGAATGCGAAAGCGTCGGGGCGTTTGCCCTATGTCACCCTGGGTGACAAAGCAGCCAAGTGCCTTGTTCACATCTCCCGCCGCGCCGCGCATGGGCAAGATGAGCATTTTGCCATCGATCGTTGGTCCAGACCGATTGTTCGATACGAGGTCTAGCTCTAATAGAGCAGGCTTGCTGAAGACCGCCTCAACCAGGCTCATCAGGCGGCGACGCTCCAGCAGGTCAAAAAATGCGCGTATGGGCATGCCGCGAACTTCCATTCCCATCAGCTCATTCATATGGCCACCCGCCACGCGTATCCGAATTGTCTCAGGGCGAATTCGGTCCAGAATGAAGGCGTTGGCCAAGGCCGCTTGGATGACCCGAGGGTCCAGATCGGACCGCGCGGGCAGGGCGGTCCCCACCCGGAGGCTATGCCAATAGCCCAGTACATCGCCGAACGTTTTGCTCGTCTTGCTTAGCCGTTGGGTCAGAAAGCTCCACGCCGCTTCCCCGCGACCATCGATTGAATTTTGCATCAGCCCAGCACCCTTTACACAGTCTTTCCGAAAGACTTTCGAAACCACTCGTTAAACTTTCCGGCCCTCGATTTAACACGAGTTAATAAAAATTAGCGCTAATTTCTTCACCAATGGTTAACGACTTTGAAAAGTGTAAACGTTGTTCTCGGACTGGTCGGAGGGTATGGCAGGATAGGGCAACAGCGGGGGAGGTACCTATGAAGTCGATGACGGGCTTTGCGGCGTTGGAGCGCAGCGATGAGCACAGCCACCGAAGTTGGGATGTGCGCAGCGTTAATGCGCGTGGGCTCGATATTCGTCTGCGTTTGCCCGATGGTGTTGATGGGTTAGAAAAAGAGGCCCGCGCGCTACTTGCGGAAGTCGTGGGGCGCGGTAACGTCAGCCTGTCGCTCAAGGTGACGCCGGCTGGAGGCGATGCGCCCCTTCGGGTAAGTCCTGATGCCTTAGCAGCCGTGTTAACCTCTCTGAAGAATGTGGAAACTGAGGCGCATGCGCGGGGCATGACCCTCGCGCCGATGTCCGCAGCCGATATATTGGGGCTGCGCGGTGTGCTCGACGTTGGTGCTGGCGGAGAAATGACTGTTCCGCTTAATGTTTTACTCTCGGACCTTGCTGAATTAATCGAGAGCTTTAATGCGATGCGAGCCCAAGAGGGCGCTTCACTACGTGACATCCTGTCATCCCAGGTGGATGAAATCGCTCTATGCATTGAAGCCGCCGTTGATTTGGCTCAGGCAAGATCCGATCACATGGCCAAGGTGTTTGCTGATGCCGTAGCGCGGGTCCAAGAAGCCAATGCCGACCCAGACAAGACGGCGCACGACATCGCCGCATTGGCCGTAAAGGCCGATGTCACAGAGGAGATCGATCGCTTGCGCGCTCATGTGGTCGCGGCACGCGCCTTGTTGGAAGTCGATGGGCCTGTGGGCCGCAAACTGGATTTCTTAACCCAAGAATTTAACCGTGAGGCGAACACTCTGTGCTCAAAAGCGCAGTTTTCCGCGTTGACGGAGGTCGGTCTGAGCCTCAAGACAGTGGTCGATCAAATGCGAGAACAGGTACAAAATGTCGAGTAGTCAAACCTCATTGGCGGGCACACGCCGCGGCCTTCTGATCATTCTGTCATCCCCGTCGGGTGCGGGAAAGTCGACGCTAGCGGGACGGTTAATGGCATGGGATGCTTCGTTGAGCTTTTCAGTCTCCGCGACCACGCGCCCGCCGCGTCCCGGTGAATTGGACGGGCGCGAATATTATTTTCGCGAGCGTGCACATTTTGAGGAAATGATCGATGCGGGCGAAATGCTGGAGCACGCAGAGGTTTTCGGCAATCTCTACGGCAGCCCCCGCGCCCCAGTCCAAGAAGCCATCGAAGCCGGACGCGATGTGATTTTTGATATTGATTGGCAAGGTGGGCAACAAGTCCGTAACTCGACCCTGTCCAAGGATGTGGTGTCGATCTTTATTTTGCCACCCTCAATCGCGGAGTTGGATCGCCGTTTGCGTGCCCGTGGGCAAGATGCCCCAGACGTGATCGCGACCCGCATGGCGCAATCAGAGGCCGAGATCAGCCATTGGGCCGAGTACGATTATGTTCTGGTCAACGAAGATATCGATGAAACCGAAGAAAAGTTGAAAACGGTGCTAACGGCTGAGCGCCTTCACCGAGATCGGCAACCGGGCTTGGCCGGATTTGTTCGTGATCTGAACGCAGAATTTAGGGAGAGATTAACATGACAATTTTCGCGCTAGACGGTGTTCATCCCGAAATTGACGCGACCGCCTGGGTCGCGCCCGATGCCAACATTATTGGCAAGATTACCTTGGCTGCGAATAGCTCTGTTTGGTTCGGCTCGACGCTTCGCGGTGACAACGAACGGATCACAGTTGGCGAGGGCAGCAACATTCAAGAGGCCTGCGTTTTACACACTGACATGGGCTATCCGCTTGTTATTGGAACGAATTGCACCATTGGGCACAAGGCGATCCTGCACGGCTGTGAGATCGGTGAGGGCGCGTTAATCGGCATGGGTGCTATTATTTTGAACGGGGCCAAAATCGGCGCAGGCAGCCTAATCGGAGCTGGGGCCTTGGTGACGGAGGGCAAGGAAATCCCCCCCGGTTCAATGGTGCTGGGCAGCCCCGGAAAAGTCGTCAAACAGCTTGATCCATCCGTGCGCGCCAATTTGATCAAATCGGCTGAACGGTATCAAGCCAACGCGCGGCGGTTTCGGGACGGTATGATTGCCGTTTAACCTTTGGGCGACGGCCTTAACCTTTTAACCACCCGCTAAACGAGCAAGGAAATCGATCCGTCCGAGAGTGTGACAGACACGGGTCGGCGGGTTTCGAGAGCGGATTGCGCGAGCAATCCGAATTGAACTGTGGCGCCCGTGATCTCTGCGTTTGAGCGGGTCCGACGCAACGTGTCCCAGAGTGGTTCCTCAACTTTCAGCCGCTCCGCAGTGGCGTGGAGGACCCACGCATCGCGCGACCTGCGGACTTCGATGATCCCGCCCCACGCCATCGCGGATTCAAGGCAGGCGATCGCCAAAAACGCCAGCCGTACTTCGGTCCGCGAATAGCTTTCGTCGACCGCCCAAGACACCTTGGTTCTGCTCCCGTCAAACATGGCGTTTAGGGTTGAGCTGACCTCTCGGGCGCTGATTAGTTGTTCGCCCTTTACCGCGCCAAAAGCGATGCGAAAGAAAGAGATACGCGCCGATGCAGCCTGTACCGAGGCACGGATCAGCCCAATCTCCTCGGTGGGGGCGCTTCCCGACAATTCCAACAGTTCAAGACCATTGCCAATCGCGCCGATTGGGCTAATCAGATCATGACAAAGTCGAGAGCCCACCAGTCCCGCCAAATCGGCATTCTGAGTATCCGTAAGAGGGCGTTCGGTGGTATCGGTCATGAAAGGTCTCCCATGTCTTTAGAAATGAATGCACTGCTTGAGCCGGGCCAATTGGTCCGCCACCCGCAAGCACCGGAGTGGGGGATTGGGCAAGTCCAGTCCAACATTGGCGGGCGGGTCACGGTCAACTTTGAAGAAGAGGGCAAGGTGGTGATTGACAGTGCCAAGGTAATGCTCGTTCCAGTTTATGATATGTAGCCGCACCCCGCGGCTGTGAATATGTGTCGCCCATTAAGGTTAACGTAAAGTTACCACGGCGGTGGGCGTTGTCCCAATCACGATCACGAAGTCCCCCACGTTGCATCCCAACCGGTGTCTGATACACCCGATGCATCAAACGTCTTGAGCCCATCATCAATGTCTTCCACGCCACGCTTTGAAACGCGCCTCGCCACCAGCTCAGAGGATATCCGCGCCGCGCAACGGCTAAGGTATGAGGTGTTCGTGGCGGAATTGGGCGGTGATGGCGCAATGGTTGACCACGACTTGCGCCTAGAGCGCGATGCCTTTGATAAGCACGCTGAACATCTGCTTTTAATAGATCACTCCCGGGCGACTGACCCCGTTGTGGGGGTCTACCGCTTGATGATGGCGCAACACGCCAAGCTGGCCGGCGACTGGTACACAGCCAGCGAATACGATCTAACGCCGCTCTTAAAGACAGGTCGCAAGGTATTGGAATTAGGTCGGTCTTGCCTGAAGGCCGACTATCGCGGCGGTGTTGGAATGATGCTGCTGTGGCAAGCGCTGGCCGATTTGGTCCTGTCGCGTAACGTCGAAGTCCTGTTTGGCGTGGCTTCGTTTCACGGCACCGATCCGGAGGCTTTGGCTGCACCTTTGTCGCTCTTGCATCACCGGCATCTGGCACCTGCAAATCTGTGCCCAGTCGCGAGACCGCCTCACGCCGTTGAGATGAACCGACTGCCTGAAGCCCAGATCGATCGCCCCGCAGCGCTGCGTGCGGTACCATCGTTAATAAAGGCATACCTGCGGTTGGGTGGTTGTGTTGGCGCTGGGGCTTGGGTGGATCACCGGTTTAATACAACGGACGTGTGCCTCGTGCTCGACATTAACAATCTTTCGGAAAAGCAGCGGGCACTTTACATGCAAAAGGATCGGCCATGACCCCTTGGGACAACGGTGAACGCCCGGTCCAAAACCCGTTCGGAGTGGCGGGCTGGCTGCGCGTGATCTGGAGGGGTGCGGTGCTTGGCTGCGTCACATTCGGCGGGCTGATCCTATTGCTGCTCGTGCGCCTGATCGAACGTCCGCTGTGTGGGCTAAGCCGGCCCGTGACCCCCTACATTACCCAAGGTGTTTGCATCGCGGCTTTTGTCATCCTTGGGATGCAGCGACGGGTTGAGGGCGCGCCCATGCCCGCCCACGGCGCGATTGTGGCCAATCACGCTTCTTGGCTCGATATCTTTACACTTAACGCGTCAAAGCGGATTTACTTTGTGTCCAAGGCTGAGGTGGCTGGCTGGCCGGGTATCGGTTGGCTCGCGCGGGCAACGGGCACAGTGTTCATCGCGCGACGTGCCGCTGATGCAAAAGCCCAGCAAAAGGTGTTTGAGGATCGTCTATCCGCTGGGCACAAACTGCTCTTCTTTCCGGAGGGGACGTCTACGGATGGGCGCAGGGTTCTTCCATTCAAATCAACGCTCTTTGCGGCGTTCTTTGCGCCAGGTGTGCCGCGCGACATGGCGGTGCAACCTGTGTCGGTGGTGTATACCGCCCCAGATGGTGCAGAGCCCGCCTTTTACGGCTGGTGGGGCGATATGAGTTTTGGGAGCCATTTGCTAAAGGTTCTGGCCGCAGCAAAGCAGGGGCAGGTGGTGGTTCGTTACCATACTCCGATCGCCACAGCCGAGGTCACGAGCCGCAAAGAAATGGCACGCCAGTGCGAGGCTGCAATTCGAGCAGGCCTCGCCGCAGGCGGGATCAGCGAAGCGGCGCAGTGAGAGCCTTCATCGCGGCAGCCGGATCGTCCGTGGCCCAAATTTCTTCTCCGATGGCGAAGAAATCCGTGTGCGGGGCCAAAGCCTCGATCAAGGCAATGTCCAAGGCGCCTTCGGCGACAATTGGCACCTCAATCACCTCGGACCACCAAACAAACGTGTCAAAGTCTGCAGTGCTGCCATCGCCTAATACGCTGCTGCCCACGGGGCCAAGGCTTACGTAATCGGCTCCGGCCTCGGCAGCTGTCATTCCATCGTGGCGGGACGTGCCGCAGAACGCGCCGACAATAGCGTCTTCGCCCAGATCAGCGCGGGTCTTGCGCACTGCGCGCGAACCGTCCGTCAGGTGCACACCATCGAGGCCCAACCGCTCGACCAGTCCGATATGGGTGTCAATCACCACCGCTAGGTCACGGGCATGGGCTAGTTCGCGGATGCTATCGGCGGCGCGGGCAAGGGTGCTTTCGTCTTTGGTCGCAAGCGCGAGGCGCAGGCAGGCCACTTCGTGAACGTCCAAAACGGCGGACAAAAGGTCTGGGAAGGTCTCCAGCTCAAACGCTGGGGGCGTCACAAGATAGATCTGCGGCTGCTCGGGGAGTGTGGTGTCGTCTGACATGGGCGGACTTTCTGATACGTTTTGACCGTTCATAGACCCGCTGGGCGTTGCGCTGCAATGGGGCGCGCGTTAGGAGGCGGCATGTCCGAACAGTTTACACCGCCCGCCGCCCATCCTGCGATAATCCTCGTCCGCCCTCAGATGGGCGAAAACATCGGTGCCAGTGCGCGCGCGATGTGGAATTTTGGTCTGCATCACATGCGGGTCGTGGCGCCTCGGGATGGTTGGCCCAATGAACGTGCCGTGGCTTTGGCCAGTGGGGCGGGACGTGTGTTGGATGCGGCTCGGCTGGTCGATACCACGGCTGAGGCCTGCGCTGACTGCGATTTTGTCTTTGCGACAACCGCGCGCGACCGTGATCTGACCAAGCCCGTGTTCACGCCCGAAGCCGCCATGCAGGAAGCGGCCAAGCGCATGGCCCAAGGCCAGCGTGTGGGCGTGTTGTTCGGGCCAGAGCGCGCAGGCCTTGAAAACGATGATATCGCGCGGGCCAATGCGATTGTGTCCGTGCCGGTGAACCCTGATTTTCCTTCGCTTAATCTCGCGCAATGTGTGCTGTTGATGGGCTATGAATGGCGCCGCCAAGTGGAACAGGCCCAAGCCACCCAGATGGAAATGGCGGGCACGGTATGGGCCAATCATGCAGAGATTGATGCGCTGGCCGATCATTATGAAACGACCCTTGACCGTGCGGGTTTCTTTTTCCCTGAGGCAAAGGCCGCTTCGATGAAGCGACATCTACGCAATGTCTGGAGCCGGATGCCGCTGACGCGTGCGGACGCTCAGACTTTCCACGGAATGATGCGGCAGATGGTTCGCTGGAAAGAGCGCGGTTAGACCCGCGACCTTGCGGCGCATGGGTTGCCGCGTGCAACTATCTGAATAGATAAGACGAGAACGAAATTCTGGAGGGCAGAATGGCCGGACGCTCGATTTTTGAAGATGTGACCGAGGCAGAAAAACCGGCGACACAGGCGGGTGTGATTGATCGCACGGGCCGCTCGGGTGGCCGCAAGGCTGTGCGTGCGTGGCTTGGCGTTTTGTTTGCTTTGGTGGTGTTGATGATCGCCGTGGGTGGTTTGACACGGCTGACGGACTCTGGGCTCTCGATTACGGAATGGAACCCGATCTCGGGCGCGGTTCCGCCCTTGAATGCCGCGCAGTGGGAGGCAGAGTTCGACCTTTATCGCGCAATTCCCGAATACCAACTGCAAAACCAAGGCATGAGCATGGCCGAGTTTAAGGTCATCTATTGGTGGGAATGGGGGCATCGCCAGTTGGGGCGTGTGATCGGGTTGGTCTGGGCCGTGGGCCTTTTGGGGCTTTTGCTCGCACGCAAGGTGCCCGCTGGCTGGACACCGCGGCTCGTTGTGCTTGGCGGCCTTGGTGGGCTGCAAGGCGCGATTGGCTGGTGGATGGTGTCATCGGGCCTCACGGGTACGATGCTTGACGTGGCCTCGTATCGGTTGGCCACCCACCTTGGCCTTGCCTTTGTGATCCTGTCGTTGATCGCGTGGTACATGTTGATGCTTTCACGTCCCCAATCGGAGCTGCTGGTCGCACGCCGTGAAGGCAACTTGTCTTTGCGCAAATTAGCGACCGTTTTGCTGGCGTTGACGTTTGTTCAAATCCTGCTGGGTGCGTTGGTTGCGGGCATCGATGCCGGGCGCAACTACGTGGACTGGCCGCTGATGGCTGGTGCCTTTACGCCGCCAGAGATGTGGGTGCTGGAACCCGTCTGGCGCAACCTGTTTGAAAACGACGGGACGGTTCAGTTTTTCCACCGCATTGCAGGGTACGTTTTGTTCCTAGGCCTGATCTGGGGTTGGCTGCGTGGGCGCAAGTCGGGCAATGCCGCGACGTCTGCCGCCTTTGCCGGGGTTCTGGCCATGGGTGTCGTTCAAATGTTGATCGGGATCGTGACGGTGATGAACTCCGCCCCATGGCATCTGGCGATTGCGCACCAGTTCGGGGCGGTCGTGTTGATTGTTCTGGTCATGCGCGCGCGTCACCGTACCGTATATCCCTTGCCACAATCTGTTCGGAGCTAAACCATGCCTGCATTTGACGACCTGATGGCCCACCAACGCGAAACCGAAGCTTTGGGGCAGGTCGCGGGTCGGCTTGGCTGGGATCAAGAAACGGTCATGCCCCGTGGCGCGGCCCCACAAAGGGCCGAGGAAATGGCCGCGATGGAGGGGGTCCTGCATGCACGCCGCACCGATCCGCGTATTGGTGATTGGCTGGACACAGCTACGGCGCCCGATGCTGCTGGGGATGCGGCCTTACGCCTAATCCGGGAAAGCTACACGCGCAACAATAAGGTGCCTGCACGGTTGGCCGCGGAACTTGCGCGGGTCACATCGCTGAGCCAAGGCGAATGGGCCAAGGCGCGCTCCGAGGAAGACGTCGCGGCTTTCTTGCCCCGGCTGAATGAGGTCGTGGCCCTTCGGCGCGAAGAGGCTGCGGCCCTTGCCACAGGTGGTGATCTCTATGATGCGCTTTTGAACGACTATGAGCCCGGTGCGAATGGGGCTGAAATCGCAGCGATGTTTGACGCCATGCGCCCGCGTTTGGTTGATCTGCGGGCCAGTGTTTTAGCAGAAGAACCAGCCCCTAAGGTTCAGGGCACGTTTCACAAGGCCGCCCAATTGGCTCTGTCGGAGAAAGTCGCGCAAGCCTTTGGCTATAACTTTGACATGGGGCGCATTGATATAGCGGTGCACCCCTTTAGCTCTGGCTCCGGACAAGACGTGCGGATCACCACACGCGTGGCAGAAGACGATCCGTTCAATTGCCTCTATTCGACAATCCACGAAGTTGGCCATGCTTGTTATGAGCAGAACATCGACCAAAATTACCTGCTGACGCCGTTGTCACGCGGCGTATCGATGGGTGTTCATGAAAGCCAAAGCCGCATTTATGAAAATCAAATGGGTCGATCCGAGGCGTTTAGCGGCTGGCTTTACGGACAGATGCGCGATGTATTCGGTGATTTCGGTGTGAAGTCTGAGCGGGATTTTTACCGTGCCGTGAACAGGGCTGAGGCGGGCTACATCCGTACCGAAGCTGATGAGGTGAACTACAATCTGCACATCATGCTGCGCTTTGATCTAGAGCGTGCATTGATCGCGGGCGATCTGGTGGTTGATGATCTAGAGGCCGCTTGGAACGACCGTTTTGCCGCCGACTTCGGGATTGTCGTTGATAAACCCTCAAACGGGATTTTGCAGGATGTCCATTGGCCGGTTGGCTTGATGGGGTATTTCCCAACCTATGCGCTTGGGAATGTTTTCGCGGGCTGTCTCAATGTGGCCATGCGCACGGCCGTGCCCGATGTTGATGCGGGCCTTGCGCAGGGCGATGCCTCGGCTGCTACGACTTGGCTGCGCGATGCGGTACAAACCCACGGTGGGCTGCGTACCCCGGTTGAAACGATCACTCATGCCACAGGCGCGGCACCAAGCCCTGAGCCTTTGCTCAGTTACCTCGAGGCGAAGTTTAGCGACCTCTACAATCTCTGAGCTCGCATGGTTTTGGCTTTGTCCAAGGCCTCACTAACCAAATCTAACTCGTGCGCGGGACCAGTCACCTCTTTGCGCGCGAGGGTGTATCGGGACAAATGTCGGATCATGGTCTTGCGGTCGGCCTTGATCAGTTTTTTGAGCAACCCCTTGATGTAGGGATGATGTTCTCGTCGGGCGCGCCAAAGTTGCGCGAACACGCGCGGCGTTAGGGTGGATGCCATCGCCGCCTCACACAGAGGCGTCAGAAGGTTCATACTATGCAGCATCGTCAACACGCGCGGTCCCGCGTGGGGTATCCGCAGATGAGTGGTGTGATCCGCCTGAAACAAGCTGGCATGCATCGCATCCAGTGTCTCGGTCGGGTCTGAGATGACAGTCACGTGGTTGGCTGCCTGAACCGAACGCGGCGCATAGCTATAGCGCGGGCCCCAGCGCAGCGACCAAGCCTTGCGGTTGCGCACTTCCCACGGGACCTTGGCGCGTTCAAGCGTTGCGATCGGTTGCATCAGCAAAACCTCGGCGCCCGGGGCGGCCACGCAAAACGCCCCCGCGCCGTAGGCGCCCATACCGGCACCGGCAAATAGGACCGTGTCGAAATCATCAAAGAAGCCCTCATCCGTGAGGTCATCCACAAAATCGAACAGATCAGGGCTTCGAAACCATGTTGGCCCATCTGCGTGGATCATCAAGAGGGAGGCATCAATCGCGGTCGCTACATCAGGGCCCCAAAGCTTGGCGCCGCTTTCAAAGGTGACCAGCAGTGTATCACCGCCGGTCACATGAAAGGCGTGGTGCTGCGCGTCGATGGCTTCAAAAAAACCAAGTTCATCGCTGAGGACCTGCAACGCTGCAAGTTGGTCGCTTTGCTGTTCAAACATTTGTGCCCCCACAGGCAAAAAACTTGATGGTGCCAACTTAGCGCCCGCAAATTGGGCGCGCCGATGATCACTGTGACCGAATCTTGTCACCGTCTAGCGTTGAAATGTGGCCGGAATTGGGTTGCGGCCTTGGTTTATCCATTTGAGCGACCAAGCTCTTGCTTGGTCAGAACAGTGATCTGAGTATTGTTCCCAATACAATTACAGACAACCCCAGCAGCAAACTGGCGGCATAAAAGGTGGACGGAATGTCCTGTGTTGGCCGATCAACAAACCCGACCGATGGCGCGCAGCACCCCTTTCGTCCTGTAAAAGGCTGGCGTAGAGTTCACACAACACAGTGAGGGAGATCCACCATGAACGTCACGCGAGAGATCAAAGCCAAAGACGCGCCAGACATGGGAGCCTTCAACTGGGCCGATCCCTTTTACCTTGAAGATCAACTGAGCGATGATGAGCGGGCCCTGCGCGATGGGGCCGCGGCCTTTGCTGCTGACAGGCTGGCCCCACGGGTGATTGATGATTACGCCCAAGAGGTGGAAGCACCTGAAATATTTAACCAAATGGGCGAGGCGGGTTTGCTGGGCATCACCATCCCCGAGGAATATGGCGGCCTTGGCGCGTCCTATGTGACCTACGGCCTCGTCGCCCGAGAAATTGAGCGGATCGACAGTGGGTATCGCTCTATGATGTCCGTGCAATCGAGCCTCGTGATGTATCCGATCTATGCCTATGGCAGCGAAGAACAGCGGGTGAAATACCTGCCGGGTCTGGCAGCTGGCAGCTTGATTGGGTGTTTTGGCCTGACCGAACCCGATGCGGGCTCTGACCCCGCTGGTATGAAAACTCGCGCTGAGAAAACCGCGACAGGGTACCGGATCACTGGGTCCAAAATGTGGATTTCAAACGCGCCATTTGCGGATGTCTTTATCATTTGGGCCAAGTCTGAAGCGCATGGCGGGAAAATCCGCGGTTTTGTGCTGGAGCGGGGAATGGACGGCCTGTCGGCCCCGAAAATCGGAGGCAAGCAATCGCTTCGGGCCTCGACGACGGGCGAAATCGTGATGGATGGCGTCGAGGTCGGCGACGAGGCGTTGCTGCCCCATGTGCAAGGCCTGAAAGGCCCATTTGGTTGCCTGAACCGCGCCCGCTATGGCATCGGTTGGGGCGTCATGGGGGCCGCAGAATTCTGTTGGCATGCGGCTCGTACCTATGGGTTGGATCGCAAGCAGTTCGGCAAACCCTTGGCGCAAACACAGCTGTTTCAAAAGAAACTGGCGGACATGCAGACGGACATCGCTTTTGGCCTGCAAGCGGCCCTGCGGGTCGGACGTTTGGTGGATGATGCGCGCGCGGCCCCAGAGATGATCTCGATGATCAAACGCCAGAACTGTGGCAAAGCGCTAGAGATCGCGCGGATGGCGCGGGACATGCACGGCGGCAATGGTATTCAGGAGGAATATCAAGTGATCCGCCACATGATGAACCTTGAAACCGTAAATACCTACGAAGGCACCCATGATGTCCACGCCTTAATTCTTGGGCGGGCGCAAACGGGTTTGCAGGCGTTTTTCTAGGGTTTACGGGGTAGGGCGGCCTAACTGAAATCCATGCTGTCAGTTTTGTACAGCAGTGGTTTCGTTAGGGCCGATAGTGCCAGTTTGGGCTGATTATCGGCATCGAAGTTTTCAGCCGAGAGATACTTATCAAAACACGCGGATAGTGCGGGCCATTCGGTATCGATGGCCGCAAACCAAGCCGTGTTTCTGTTGCGGCCCTTATTAATCGACATTTGTCGAAAAACACCCTCGAACGACAACCCGAGGCGTTGCGCGGCCGCGCGGCTTTTGCCGTTTAGCGCGTGGCATTTCCATTCATACCGCCTGTAGCCGCTGTCAAAGGCCCATTGCATCATCAGAAACATCGCTTCAGTGGCTTCCACAGTGCGTTGTAACAATGGTGAAAAGTGGATGTGCCCGACCTCGATGGAACCATCACGGGGATTTATCCGCAGAAAACCCGCGACGCCAACCGGGCGATTGTCGGACAGGCGGATAATCGTGAAGAACACAGGGTCTTCTTGTTCAGCCACGCTTTTGAGCCAAGCGTGATAGCTCGGAAAATCCGGGAAGGGCCCATAAGGCAGATAGGACCAGTTGTGATTATTCGTGTCGGTGGCATTGGCATCACACAAGCCGGGGCCGTGTCGATCCGGGTCCAAAGGCTCTAACCGAACGGTTTTGCCATGTAGCGTCAAGCCAGATGGCCGCGGGGGTGCGGAAAAACCCTCAACACTGAAATCCTGTTTCATGGGCAATTCCGCACTCCTATGGGTGTTCTAGAGGGTTATTCCCACTCAATCGTGCCCGGAGGCTTGGATGTGATGTCATAGGTCACCCGGTTGATGCCCTCGACTTCATTGATGATCCTTGTGGCTGTTTCGCCAAGGAATTCATGGGTAAACGGATAATAGTCTGCCGTCATCCCATCCACCGAGGTCACGGCGCGCAATGCGCAGGCGTAATCGTAGGTGCGGCCATCGCCCATCACACCCACGGTGCGGACCGGTAGGATCGCGACAAAGGCTTGCCAGATTTCATCATACAGGCCGTGCTTGCGAATTTGGTCGATGTAGACCGCGTCTGCCTTGCGCAGGATGTCCAACTTGGCGCGTGTGATCTTGCCGGGGCAACGGATCGCAAGGCCGGGGCCGGGAAAGGGGTGGCGCCCGATAAAGCTGGCGGGCAGACCCAGTTCACGCCCCAAGGCGCGGACCTCATCCTTGAACAACTCGCGGAGCGGTTCAACAAGGCTCAGACCCATTTTTTCGGGCAGGCCCCCAACATTGTGGTGGCTCTTGATTGTCACCGAAGGCCCGCCAGAGAAGCTGACGGATTCGATCACATCAGGATACAGCGTGCCTTGGGCCAGAAACTTAGCGTCGCCAATCGCTGTCGCGTGTTTTTGGAAGACATCGATGAACAGTTTGCCGATGGTCTTGCGTTTGACTTCGGGGTCGCTGATCCCTTCGAGCGCGCCTAGAAACAGATCCTGCTCTTCAGCGTGGATCAGCTTCATGTTGTAGTTGTCGCGGAACATCGTGACGACTTCTTCGGATTCGCCCTGACGCAACAGCCCGTGGTCAACAAAGACGCAAGTAAGCTGGTCACCGATCGCCTCATGGATGAGGACCGCAGCAACCGAACTGTCGACACCGCCGGACAGGCCGCAAATCACTTGACCGTCGCCAACTTGGGCGCGGATCGCTTCGATCGCCTGTTCGCGGTAGGCGCCCATTGTCCAATCACCGGTAAAGCCAGCCAAACGCACAAAGTTTTCGTACAGGCGTGCGCCTTTTGGGGTGTGGTGCACCTCGGGGTGGAACTGCACAGCGTAGAAATTGCGCGCTGTATCGGCAGTGATCGCAAACGGCGCATTGGGGGAGGTGCCAAAAACCTCAAACCCCGGTGCAATTGCACTGACGTGATCCCCGTGGGACATCCAGACCTGCTCCGATCCGTCATCGAACCAGCCATCCAACATAGGTAGCGCGGATTTTGGTGTAACATAAGCGCGACCGAACTCAGCTGTGCCATGGCCCCGCTCAACCTTGCCGCCCAGCATATGCATCATGACCTGCTGGCCGTAGCAAATGCCCAAGATCGGCACGCCCAAATCAAACACCGCCTCTGGCGGGCGGGGCGATCCTGTGTCGATAACACTGGCCGGTCCACCGGACAGAATCACCGCCTTGGGTGCGAAGGTTTCCAAAAACTCGGCTGTCACGTTTTGGAACGGATGAATCTCGCAATAAACGCTCAATTCCCGCAGGCGACGCGCAATAAGCTGGGTCACCTGGCTGCCGAAGTCGATGATCAAAAGGCGCTCGTGGGTGCCTGTATCCGTCAAGGTATTTGTCATGGCGCGGGTCTACGCGCGCAATCATGCGTACGCAAGCGTGGCAATGTCGCTTTGCGCCCTCAAGGGGCGGAAAAGAGCCTCGTACCCGCGGGATCGCACGCTATGTGATGTCCAAATGTAGCGCGGAGGGTGCCATGAGTAATGTAGCTGAAACAGGTCGTCGGCGGAGCCGCGGGGGTGGTGGTGCTGCGCGTCGTGCGGAGCGGACTGCGATTTCGGTTGAGACCGCCAAATATATCGAACGCAATATCCCGAACTTTGAGGTCCTCAACGAAGAGGCGCTTGAGATCATCGAAGCCAACGCCGAAACGGTATTGGCCGAGATTGGGGTGAATTTCGTTGATAACCCCGGCGCACTTGATCGGTGGCGTGCGGCGGGTGCCGACATTGACGGCGAACGCGTGCGCATTCCGCGCGGACTGGCGCGCCAATTGTGCCAAACGGCGCCGTCGCAATTCACGCAACATGCGCGCAACCCAGAGCGGTCCGTTGAAATTGGTGGCAAGAATCTCGTGCTGGCACCGGTCTATGGTCCGCCCTTTGTGCGCGATGCCCAGGGTGGTCGTCGCTATGCTACGATGGCCGATTTTGAGAAATTCGTGAAGCTGGGCTACATGTCCAAGTGGTTGCATCACTCGGGCGGCACCGTGTGTGAGCCGACCGATGTTCCGGTCAATAAGCGTCACCTCGATATGCTGTACGCGCACATGTCGCTGTCGGACAAACCCTACATGGGGTCCGTGACAGAGCCATCGCGCGCCCGCGACTCGATTGAAATGTCCGATATCCTGTTCGGTGGTTTGAACGATCGCACGGTCATGACCTCGCTGATCAATATCAACTCACCACTGACGTTCGACGGCATCATGATGGGCGCGCTCGAAGAATTCGCCGCCGCTAATCAAGCCAGTATCATTTCGCCCTTTATCGTGGGCGGCGCGATGGCGCCGGTTTCCGTGGCCGGCACGCTGACGCAAGTATTGGCGGAAGTCATGGCAGGTGTGGCGTACAGCCAGTTGATCCGGCCCGGCGCGCCCGTGATCTTCGGTGCCTTCGTGACCTCTATCGACATGAATTCCGGCGCGCCCACCTTTGGCACCCCCGAAGCGGCGCATATTACCTATGGTGCGGGCCAATTGGCGCGGCGTTTGGGCTTGCCATATCGTTCGGCGGGGTCATTCTGTGGCTCCAAGCTGCCGGATGCGCAGGCTGCGTATGAAACAGCTAATTCTCTGAATGTCGGTCTATTGTCGGGCGTGAACTTTATGCTGCACTCCTGTGGCTGGCTCGAAGGCGGCCTTGTGGCTTCGTTTGAAAAGTTTGTGATGGATGCAGATCAACTCGGTACTCTGCACCATATCGCGCGCGGGGTGTCCGTGGACGAGAACGCACAAGCGATGGATGCATTGCGCGAAGTCGGCCCTGGGGGGCACTTCCTTGGGTGTGCGCACACCCACGCGAACTTTAAGGATGCGTTCTGGCGGTCCGAGATGTTGGACTACAAACCATTCGAGACATGGTTCGAAGAGGGCGCGCGCGACACTGAGGCCTTGGCGAGTGCCCGGGTTGAGAAATTGATCGCGGCTTATCAGCAGCCGCACTTGGATCCAGCTGTCGATGCCTGTCTAAAAGAATATGTTGCCAAGAGAAAAGAAGGCATGCCCGACGCGTTTATCTGATTCGTCGTGTTTACCCTTTGTTCTAATGATTAACTGTTTCTCAATATCAAACGCCCGGGTGTGTTATCCACACCCGGGCGTTTTTTCGCTGCTGATTGTTTCCAAATTCAGCCTAATGTTCGGGCCTCGCCCATCATTGCAATCAAGATATCGACATGACGGGTAAGCGAATAGTTGGCGTCGCCTGTCTGGCGGCGGACTTCTAGCTTGTCTTCGATGTCCATCAGCATAGGCAGCGCTTTGCGCGACGTTGCAGGGACCGCGACCCGGGTCAAACGGCGTAAGTCCCTCTTGCGATTATAGTCTGCCACCCCCATGCGTGCAGCCCGGACCAGTAATGCAGGGCGGTTTAAGCGGGAAAGTTTATGGGTCAGATCGCACATGGAACATTCCTTGAGTTGAAAAATATAGGTGTCTTGTGATCGCTAAGATTTGCCACAAACTTGACCTGTGTTGCCGGAGAATTGGTTGCACCGTTCGCTCCTGCCTCGCGTTTACTTCTTGGAAACAATTCAAATAGTTTTCCACAGACATTA
>NZ_CEZFMW010000049.1:0-25114 GCF_982993085.1 Thalassobacter sp.
ACTGGAAACACAATCAGGGACGGGGATCTCTTTTATGACCATTTCAACCGGCGATACATTGCCTGACGGCACCCTTATCAAACTGGGCGAGAACGGCCCTGAGGCCGTTTCGGTCGCAGACCTGACCAAAGGCAAGCGTGCGGTGATCTTTGCCGTGCCGGGCGCGTTCACTCCAACCTGTTCTTCGGCGCACGTTCCCAGCTTTGTCCGCACCAAGGCGGGTTTTGCCGAGAAAGGGATCGACACGATTGCGTGCGTCTCTGTGAATGACCCGTTTGTGATGAAGGCATGGGGCGAGGCGACAGGCGCCAACGCCGCTGGCATCCATATGCTGGGCGATGCTGATGGTGCGTTTACGGCCGCCCTAGGCCTGAACTTTGATGCGCCGCCCGCCGGTCTGCATGGACGTTCCAGACGCTATGCGATGGTTGTGGACGACGGCAAAGTGACCGTTCTGCACATCGAAGAAGGCCCCGGTGTTTGCGAAGTCACCGCTGGCGAAAGCCTGCTGGCCGCCATCTAAGGCGCACGGATTTGTGGTGGGGCGGCGCAAGTGCGTTGCCCCATTCGCTTAGAGCGCGTCGAGTTTCGCCGCGAGGATGACGTCTAGTTCGGAGACGCCATCCACATCATGGGTCGTCAAAACCACATGCACGGTTTTGTAGACGTTGGACCACTCGGGGTGATGGTTCATGCCTTCCGCGATGATTGCGGCGCGCGTCATCCAGCCGAATGCCTCAACAAAATCTTTGAAAACGAATTGTTTCATGATGGCATTGCGGCCATCTACGGCGGCCCAACCGGTACGGGTGACGGCGTCTTGTAGGGGAATTTTTCTCATTGTTGCTCTTCCATAATGGTTTTCTTGAATGGCCCATAAGAGGTTAGGATTTCGATATCCTCTGAGACAGCTGCGGCCTCAGCCTCTAAATAGTTTGCAATCGCATCGCGCAGTCCGGGGTCCCGAATCCAGTGCAGGGAATGGGTGGGCACAGGCATGTATCCACGGGCAAGTTTGTGGTCACCCTGCGCGCCGGCCTCAACCCGTTGAAGGCTGTTGTTGATCGCGAATTCAATGGCTTGGTAATAGCATAGCTCAAAGTGGAGGCAGGCATGATGCTCGGTGCAGCCCCAGTAGCGGCCATAAAGCGTTTCGCGACCAATCATGTTGAGCGCACCTGCCACGTAGTGCCCATCCCGCTCCGCGAGAACCAAAAGAATGTCGTCACGCAGGGTTTCTTGGGCGGCGTCAAAGAATGCGCGGGTCAGATAGGGCGTGCCCCATTTGCGGGCACCTGTGTCTTGGTAAAATACCCAGAAGGCATCCCAATGTTCTGGCTGGATTTGATCTCCGGTGAGGGCGATGATCCGCCCGCCAAAGCCCTGTGCCTGCGCGCGTTCTTTGCGAATTGCCTTGCGTTTGCGTGCGGCCAAAGCAGTGAGGAAAGCGTCGAAATCGGCGTAACCTTGGTTGAGCCAATGGTACTGCTGTGAGGTCCGTTCCAGCAGGCCCATGGTCTGGCCGGCAGTACGCTCCGCTTCGGTGCAAAATGTGATATGCAGACTGCTGAGGTTGTTTTGATCCGCGATCTGTACGGCGCCTTGTGTGAGGGCGGCTAGGCCGGCCTCCTCAAATCCCGGTTTCACCAAAAAACGGCGCCCAGTGGCAGGGGTAAAGGGCACGGCCATCTGCAGCTTGGGGTAGTATCGGCCACCTGCGCGTTCATAGGCTTGGGCCCAGTTGTGATCAAAGATGTACTCGCCTTGGCTATGACCTTTTGCGTACAGCGGGGCGGTGGCAATCAGCTCGCCGTCAGCGCGCGCCGCAAGGTATTGCGGCTGCCAGCCGGTTCCGGTGCCGACAGAACGGCTGTCTTCTAGGGCAGTGAGAAAGCGGTGCGTTGTGAACGGATCATGTGGGCGTCCACCGTCAGACGTTTCAGGGGCGGCGCAGGCATCCCATTCGTCGGCGTCAATCTCGTGCAGAGAAGTCAAAATACTGATTTCTATAGAGGTCTCAGACATATCACCTTTCCGCGCTACCCCACGTGAGGTGGGGCAACGGACGTGGGTTTCAAGCGGGTGTATAGCCCTCAAAGGTGATTTGGTCGGCGATTTTTCGCGCCTCGGCCTCTTGGGAGGCGCTGCGAACGGTCCAGCACAGGATAGGCACGCCCCGAGATTTCAGCGCATGGATGGGCGGCATGTCCAGTGCTTCAACCTCATGGCTCACAAAGCTAGCGCCGATCGGGTCGAAATCGGGGATATCGGCCAGCCTGTGACAGACATCTGGGGTGAGTTCCGGCCAATCTTTTGTGCGATAGGCTGATGTCACAAGGCCCCGCGGAACGTTTGGTGCGGCTACGCCAAAGGCTTGCACCGAGTGGGGATTGAAGGACATGACCGCTACATCGCCATTGTAGTCCGACAGACATGCGGCCACGGCTTGTTCCAAGGGGCCGACGTCGGGGCCCATCATGCCGTCCTGATCTTTAATCTCAATCAGCAGCGGAACTTTGCCGGCGACAAGGTCCAGAACCTGCCGCAGCGTCGGGATCGTGCCGCCCCCCCCGCTTAGGGGGACGGCACCCAGGTCAGTGGTGCTGCGCGCGGCAATGGGGCCGGTGTGGTCAGTAAGGCGCGCGAGATCGTAGTCGTGAAACACCATTGCGGTGCCATCCGCGCTAGGCTGGATATCGATCTCAATCCCCCATCCGGCTGCGATTGCAGCTTGGATCGCACCAATTGAGTTCTCGGCTCCGGCCGTGCCATGAAGCGCGCGGTGTGCAATCGGCCGGCGCAAAAAGCTGTTAGGAAGCGGTGTCATTTGATGACGAAAATGCCTTCGATCTCAACCGCGACACCAAATGGCAATGCAGGTGACGACACGGCTGCACGCGCGTGTTTGCCCGCATCACCAAGCGCTTCTGCAAAGAAGTTGGAGGCCCCGTTGATAACCTTGGGCTGGTCGCCAAAATCATCGGTCGAATTCACAAATCCACCGATTTTCACAACGCGAACAAGGCGTTCTAGGTCACCGTCACATGCGGCTTTGACTTGCGCCAATAGGTTGATCGCACACAGACGCGCGGCTTTCTCGCCCTCTTCGATGCTCATATCCGCGCCTAACTTGCCGCACACGAGACCGTCGGGACCCATAGGCAATTGACCGGACACGTACACCATGTCTCCGTGCACCACGTAGGGTACATAATTGGCGGCAGGTGCGGGGGCATCAGGCAGTGTGACGCCCATTTCGGCAAGTTTGGCGGTGTAGGACATGGGGTTCTCTCTCACTGTTTTTTGGCGGCGCGGCTATCGCGATTGGTTTTGAGAAAACTTTCTAGGAAATGACGGGCGGGGTAAAGGACCAGAGTGTGATCTCGGTATCCGGCCAAACTCGTTGGAGCGCTTTTTCGACGTAGACGCTGCATAGACGCTGTTGCTCATGGCAAGTTGCCGAAAGGCAGTGCAGTCATGTCACAACCTAGTGTGTTTCCTGTTAGTTTTTGCGGGGGGAGTGGTCTTAACCACGTGTCCCCTATATTAGCGCTGTGCGTAGCTTAAATTTCGCGAGGAAATATTTTTTCAATGACACGTGTTTTCGCCCCAAAGGTTCGACTGCTTTGTGCGCTTGTTGGCGTGTCCCTCTTGGGGGGCTGTGCGACGCCTGATGTTGGCTCACAGATAGATGATCCCTATGAGGTCACGAACCGCGCGGTACATGCCGAAAATCTGTTGCTGGATCAGCAGCTTGTTCGGCCCATTTCGAACGCCTACGGGACATCGGTGCCGGGACCAATGCAAAAGGGCATTGCCAACGTTGCCAGCAATCTAAGCACCCCGAGCGATGTGTTGAATAACCTGCTGCAAGTGCGTCTTGGTCAGGCGGCGCAGAACACGTCTAGGTTTTTGGTGAATTCGACGGTTGGCGTGTTTGGCCTGTTTGACGTGGCCAGTGCCATTGGAATACCTGCCGCGCCGACAGATTTTGGTGAGACGCTTTATTATTGGCGCGTGCCAGAGGGCAGCTATGCTGTGTTGCCCGTAGTGGGCCCGTCAACGTCGCGCCATGCTGCCGGACGTTTGATTGATTTGGCGCTTAATCCCATCCGAAGCGCGGTGCCAGCGCCCGAAAGCACTGTTGGCACGGCGTTCGGTGTCGCGGATGCCTTTGGCACACGGTATCGCAACGCTGAGTTGATTGACTCCGTCTTGTACGACAGTGCCGACAGTTACGCCCAGGCGCGGCTTCTTTATTTGCAAAACCGCCGCTTCCAATTGCGTGGCAGTGAGGTGGATGCTGATTATTTTGACCCCTACGAGGATCCTTATGCAGACTTCAACTGACACCTTTCTGACCCGCCGATCCCTTCTTGCGCTGTCAGGGGCAGCAGTTATCGCAGCGACGGGGCCGGCATTCGCGCTTACGACGTCTGAGGCGAAATCGCTGGTGGGGCGTTTGGTCGGGGAGATCAACGGCATCATCGCTTCAAACAAATCTGAAGCGGCGATGATCCGCGATTTTGACGGCGTGCTGAACCGCTACGCCGATATGCCCATCATTGCCCGGTCTGTTCTGGGCGTTCCTTGGCGTGGGGCCAGTGCGGCAGAGCGTCGGGATTTCACGCGCGCGCTGCAGGGATATTTGGCCCGCAAATATGGCAAGCAGTTTCGCCGTTTTTCAGGGGGTGAGATTGAGGTCCTGAGCGCGCGGCCAGTGCGAAGTTTTTTTGAGGTGCGTTCGATGGCGCAACTTCCTGGGGAAGCCCCTTTCGAAGTGGTTTTCCTTGTATCCAATGGCTCGGGTCGTGATCTCTTCTTCAATATGATCATTGAGGGGATCAACCTTCGCACCACTGAGAACACCGAGATCAATGCACTGTTGGACCGGAACGGAGGCAGTGTTGCTCGCCTTACGCAAGCGCTTGATCAACTGGGCTAGACGCTTGTTGGGGGTAGGAATAGCCCTGATAGTCCAGAATAATCATTGAAACGTCATCCTCGAAATCGCGGTTTTGAGTGAAGTGCCGCAGGCCTTGTTCCAGTTTGGGCAATAGATTTTGGATCGGGGTCAGGGTGTTCGCCTGAAGCAACGAGGCAAGCCCATCCTCGCCTAACATATCACCGTTGGCGTCCGTACATTCGGTGCAACCATCCGAAAAGAGCACGAGCCGATCACCAAGGTTAAGCCGTGCTGCTGATCTCTCAAAGCTCAGGCCGCGGATCAAACCGACAGGTGGCCCACCGTCGCCGATGGTTGTGATCTGCCCATCCTGCGTTAACACGAGGGGGTGGGGATGACCCGCTTGGCACAAGTCCAACGCGCCTGTTCTGAGGTCCAAATAGGCGAGAATGCAGGTGAAATAGATATCTGTGTCTAAATCATCGAGCATCAGGTTGTTCAGCCGCGCCACAACCTCTTCGGGGGCATCGACCGCCATGCTGCCGTCCATTTGCCGAGAGAATGCTATATTGCGATGGGGCTCAGTCGCCGAAAACAGCGCCGATAATCGACCTGTCATGAGTGCCGATGCGATCCCGTGCCCCGAAACATCGATCGAATAAATCCCCAGTTTTGTGCGCGATATGGGAAATGAGCCGACTAGATCGCCTCCAACATGCCCGCATGTCAAAAGCTTTGATGCGATCCCAACCGCGCCTAGATCGCGGTACTCTGGCGGCATGAGCGACATCTGAAGTTTTCGAGCCTCGACCAGGTCTTGCTCCATCGCGCAATGGATTGTGCGTAATTCTGCCAGTGTCGCCTCAACGACGCGGGTTTTTTCGCGAAGCTCCTCCTGCATGCCGAGCAAACGCTCCCCCGCGCGGATACGAGATCGCAATTCATGCCAATTGATGGGCCGCGTTACAAAGTCATCTGCTCCCGCATCCAATCCGCGCGCTTTTTCGGTACGGTCGGATTTAGAGGTGATCAGAATGAAGTAACTATATGGCCGCTCCATGGCGCGCAAAGCCGCACAGAATTCAGGACCATCCATCCCCGGCATACCCCAGTCGCTGACAATCAGCCGGATATCGGGGTCAATCAAATGGTCAAGCGCCTCCTCGGCCGTTCCAGCACCGATTACCCGATACCCTGCGCGTCTGAGGGTTGCGGACATCAGGTGCCTTTGGGCCCGGCTATCATCCACCACGAGGACCTTGGCGCCTTTGTGGATTTCCGCCAGCAGCATTGGGGTCAAAGAGGCCATGAAGTGTCCAGTGACGTGATTTGGCTCCTTTCGTAGACTGAGAAAGCTAACGACCCGTAAAGACTAAAATGCGATGCATATTGTTGGGGTCCATTAGAGAATTTCTCATTGAGAGATGCTATTTATATCTAGCGCGGCGAACCAAAAGATTGGATTTCCTATGATCGATTGGGATCGGGTGGCAGAATTACGAGATGAGATCGGGGCCGAAGATCTGGCCACGGTTATTGAGATGTTTCTCGAGGAGGTGGCTGAAAAGCTGCAAGAGGTCGTAGGCGGATCGTCTAAGGCTTCCTTAAGCGAGGATATGCATTTTCTTCGCAGCTCGGCGTTAAACATCGGCTTTGTTGAGCTGGCTAAAATGTGCGCAACCGTAGAGGATAAGGCGGATACCGGGCATTTGAATGCGGATATTACTGCGATATCGGCGTGTTACGATGCCTCCGCCAAGGAGTTGCGTGAACATGAAGGTATCAGGGCCACGTGAGTTTAGATTAAGAACTCGGACAGCACTGTGTCGTTGGTGATGTCGCGATGCTCAAACCCTAGGGAATCCATGCGTTGTGACAGACGCGCAAAATCTTCGGGCGCTGCGGCTTCGATACCAATCAAGACGGACCCAAAGTTTCTTGCGGATTTCTTGAGGTATTCAAACCGCGAAATGTCATCGCTGGGCCCCAAAATCCCGAGAAAATCCTTTAGGGCGCCGGGGCGTTGCGGCATCCGAAGAACAAAGTACTTTTTGCGACCCTCGTGACGCATGGCGCGTTCTTTGACCTCGGGCAGACGTTCAAAATCAAAGTTTCCGCCGGATGTGACGCAGACAATCGTCTTGCCCGCGATCTTGGGGGCCAGTTCGTCCAAAACATCAAGCGACAGGGCGCCTGCTGGTTCTAGCACCATGCCCTCGACGTTCAGCATTTCTCCGATGGTTACACAGATCCGGTTTTCGGGCGCGCGTAGAACGCGGTCAGAAGGTACATCGCGCAACACATCGAACGTTCGCGCGCCGATCTGTGCCACGGCTGCGCCGTCCACAAATGTGTCAACGCGCGGCAATGCGACTGGGTGGCCGGCCTGTAACGCGGCGGTCAAACTTGCCCCACCCTCGGGTTCTACATAGATCAGTTTAGTTTGCGGTGCTTGTTCTGCCATATAGGCCGTGACACCGGCCGACAGGCCACCGCCCCCAACAGGCAAGATCACCATGTCTGGGGCCGCGCCGAGGTCGGCCAAAATCTCAACTGCGACAGAGGCCTGCCCTTCAATCACATCAGCGTCGTCGAAAGGCGATAAGAAATGCGCCCCGGTTTCCACACAATAGGCCTGGGCCGCGGCCAGCGTGTCGTCAAAAAAGTCACCGACAAGGCGAATGGTGACGTGTTTGCCGCCAAAGGCACGGGTTTTGTCGATCTTTTGCCCCGGTGTGGTAACGGGCATAAAGATCGTGCCTTCAACACCCATTTCGCGGCACATGTAGGCCACGCCTTGCGCATGGTTTCCCGCTGAGGCGCAGGCAAAGTGAGACTGCCCTGTCTGCTTGCGCATTGCATTGAATGCACCGCGAATTTTGTAGCTGCGCACCGGGCTGAGGTCTTCGCGCTTTAACCAGATATCCGCGTCGTATTTGTCCGACAGGTAGGCGTTCCGTTGAAGGGGTGTTGGGTCAAAAACACTGCGCAGGGCGCGGGTTGTGGCCTCAGCTTTGGATGAAAAATCGGTCAAAAGGCCCTCGGGATTGCATCGGTGGTGCGTCATCCATAGTGCTAGGGGCGACTCGGGCGTGCGTCAACGTCGCCTTGCCCCTGTCCCGGAATCGCGATAGGCCCCGCGCTGGAACAAAACCACATGAGGAGAGCGCCATGTCCGCGCCGAAGAAAGTCGTCCTTGCCTATTCTGGCGGTCTGGATACGTCGATTATTCTCAAGTGGTTGCAGACGGAGTACGGCTGCGAAGTGGTGACCTTCACCGCGGATCTGGGCCAAGGCGAAGAGCTGGAGCCTGCGCGCGCTAAGGCCGAGTTGATGGGCGCAAGCTCGATCTACATCGAAGACCTGCGAGAAGAATTCGTTCGCGACTTTGTGTTCCCGATGTTCCGGGCCAACGCTTTGTACGAAGGCTTGTATCTGCTGGGCACATCCATTGCGCGGCCCTTGATTTCCAAGCGGTTGGTTGAGATTGCAGCGGCTGAGGGTGCCGATGCAGTGTCCCATGGCGCGACGGGCAAGGGAAACGACCAAGTTCGGTTTGAACTGGCGGCCTATGCGTTGAACCCCGATATCAAAGTGATCGCTCCGTGGCGTGAGTGGGACTTGTCCTCGCGCACCAAGCTAATTGATTTCGCAGAGAAAAATCAAATTCCGATCGCCAAGGATAAGCGCGGCGAAGCCCCGTTCTCGGTTGATGCGAACTTGTTGCACACCTCATCCGAGGGCAAGGTGCTGGAAGACCCTGCGGGCGAAGCGCCAGAGTATGTGTATCAACGTACCGTTTCGCCGGAGCAGGCGCCTGATACGCCAGAATTCGTTGAGATTACCTTTGAGGCTGGCGACGCAGTGGCAATAAATGGCACTGCAATGTCGCCTGCGACCGTTTTGACCAAACTGAATGAGTTGGGTGGCAAGCATGGGATCGGTCGCCTTGATCTGGTTGAGAACCGCTTTGTCGGTATGAAGTCGCGCGGCATCTACGAAACACCCGGCGGCACCATCCTGCTGGAAGCTCACCGCGGTATTGAGCAGATCACGCTCGATAGCGGCGCAGGCCATCTGAAGGACAGCATCATGCCCCGCTATGCGGAGCTGATCTACAACGGTTTCTGGTACTCGCCAGAGCGCGAGATGTTGCAGGCATTGATTGATAAGTCCCAAGAGCATGTGACCGGCACTGTTCGGTTGAAGCTCTATAAGGGTAGCGCGATGACCGTGGCGCGTTGGTCACACCATTCGTTGTATTCTGAGGCGCACGTGACCTTTGAAGAAGATGCAGGCGCCTATGATCAGGCGGATGCGGCAGGATTTATCCACCTCAATGCGCTGCGTCTGAAGCTGGTCGCGAACCGGAACAAACGCGTTAAGGGTTAGTGGTTTAAGGCGCGGCGACGGTGATCGATCGCGCCTTCATTGCCTCATAAAATGGCAACGCCGCGTCTAGGATGGCGCGGTGCTCCGCCGCAACGTTGGGCAATGGGCCCTCGGCCTCGGCAAATCCAGTTGATTGGTGGACCGCGCCGTACCAATGCGCGGCCCAAATACCATCAAATGGCTTGGGCCCGGCGGGCCAGTGCAACATTGCATCATCCCAAGGCAGATCGATTTCGGCGCAGAGCGCCTGTAGCGCGGCGCGAGGGTTGGCTCGTATCGTTTCACTGTCGATCACAGGTCCCTCTAACCGGTCGAAGATCGTGGCTTGCTGGGCAAAACCGATATCTTCTAGCGTTAGGCTGTCGCGCTTGGCGGAATAGCTGGCGATAACGCGGGCGGGATGGCGGATTAGGTGAATATTAACGGCCTGCTCCGCCCAACTCATATCAAATCCCGGCAACATATGGTGAGGCATGTGTTTCATATACCAATGCGTACGGGCCTCTGGCACCACACCTGCGCAGGCCTGTGCGACGGCGTTTGGATCTGTCTCGTGGCTGTGCTGGATGTCCGCTGCCATGGGGTGATCTGCGCCTGTGTGCGCAAGATAAGGCGCATAAAACGGCTCATCCCACGCGGCACAATCAGAGCGACTGCCAAAGGCATACAGCATAGCGGTAGACAGGTTCCGGGGGCCGGACCACGCAGCGATTTTCATAGATGTATAGCCTTTTTGATCTGTGTGGCAGCGGCGTCTGCCCAAAGTTTGTAGTAGGGTGCGCCGGGATGCAGACCGTCCGTGGCCAGCATGCTTGCGTCAGACGGGGCGGTATGGGCCAGATAATCAGTGCCCATTTCGGTGCAAAGGTCCTGCAATGTCATGTCAAACTCAGCCGCGCGCGTGCCCATGACTGAACGGAGCGGCTCGGGCAAGGTCGGGAACCGAAGAACAGGTGGCATCGCGGTGCAGAGGATCATGTCCGCGGCGTGACGTGTGCGGAGAGTATTGATGATAGTGCGATAGTTGTTGCGATAGGTGGTCTTGGCCACGCCGTTTTTTGCATCATTGATGCCGACCGCGATTAGGACAACATCGAATGGCTCCGCATCCAGCGCCATCAATCGCGTCAGCGTTGATGCGGTCGTCGCCCCACACCGCGCCGCGAGCCGCCAATGTACGGTACGATCCTGCGCCAAGGCGCGGGGCAGGTGGCCGGCCAAGGCGTCGTCTTGGGTCGCGACGCCCACGCCCGCCGCGGCACTATCACCAAGGATCAACAGGCGCAGGCCCGGGCCTTGACCCACAGTGCCTTCGCGCGGGCCAACAGGTTCCTGTAGGCGTGGGCGCGTCGCGTAGAGCCACGCGCCTTGCAGGAGGGCAAAGGCGGATTTCATGCGCCGACGAGATCTTTGTAAAGCCCCCGTAGGCGCTTGGTAACGGGGCCCATCTCGCCGCTGCCGATGGTGCGGCCGTCGATCTCGCTTACTGGGGTCTGTGCGCCAAACGTACCGGTTAGGAATGCCTCATCTGCGCCGTATGTGTCGACCAACGAAAAGTTCCGCTCAAAGCAGGGAATATCGTTGGCATGGCACAGGTCGATCACCTTTTGGCGGGTGATCCCGTTCATGCAGTAATCCCCGGTTGAGGTCCAAACTGCGCCTTTGCGGACTATGAAAAAGTTGCAAGCGTTGGTGGTGTTCACAAACCCATGCACGTCCAACATCAAAGCTTCATCCGCGCCTGCTTTTTCCGCAGCAATGCAGGCAAGAATACAGTTCAGCTTGGAATGAGAGTTCAGTTTAGGGTCCTGCGTCATGGGCAACCCACGCAGATGGGGGACGGTCGCAAGCCGGATGGGCCGGGGCAGCTTGGGCTTTGAATGCTCCATGATGATGACCATCGTCGGACCTTGGGTCGACAGGCGCGGATGTTGAAACGGAAGGCGTTTGACCCCGCGTGTAACCATCAGCCGGGCATGGGCATCGGTGTGCATGTCGTTTGCGGCGCGCGTGTCCTCAAGGGCGGCGATGACCTGCGCAGGTGTCATACCGATATCGAGGTCGATGGCCTTGGCGGCCTCAAACAAGCGGTCGATATGTTCCTCAAGAAAGGTCCAGCGTCCATTATAAAGCCGCAGCCCCTCCCAAACACCATCGCCCAGCATAAAGCCCGAATCGTAGACCGAAACGGTGGCCTCGGCGCGGTGGGTAAGGGCGCCGTTCACCCAGATTTGGATATCTGCGTTGCGCCGATCTTCCTCGGCTTCGTGTGTCGATACATTGTCTATCATTTTCGGCCCTCCGAACGGCACCTTATCAGGCAAATACGCGCCGCCAAGACTTCACGGGCATGTGACTTCACACAGCCGTGAGTTGCCTGCGCGGCGGTCTGTTTGGCAAAGTAGCGCTCTGATTTAGGAGGCATGTCAAATGACACAGACCCGATGGCAAAATGCCAAGATCGCGCTGCTTGTGGCGGCCCTTTTGTTGGGGGCGAAGCTGGATCGTGATGGGGCGCATCACGCCTGTGCAGATTGCACCCCCGAGACGATTGTTCCCGCGCTACATGAAGACCCCAGCATTATTGCGAAGGATCGTTTCCAGGGCAAAGATGCCTAGGATCGCAACCAGCGGCGCAAGGTCCAGCCCGTTCATTTGCGGCAAAAAGCTGCGGATGCGGCCATAAACCGGCTCTAGTAGGCGGTTGAGGCCATCCCAAATTGACCCAACAAGAGGTTGGCGCAGGTTCAGAACCTGAAATGTGATGAGCCACGACATGATGATGTGGATGATAATGATCATCTTGGCCACACCGATCAGCATCAACAAAATCTCAAACAGCGATTGCATGGGCGGTTCCTTTTTTCACGTACCTCGTAGGTAAGGCGCAGGCATCGGCGGCGCAAGCAGTTGCCGGCCGATAGGCGTGACGTTTGGGCAGTGTTGACGTTTGCGCGTCTGTGCTGCGTTTTGTGCGCATGTATCCTGTCGTCCGTATGATCAAAGAATTCTGGGTCCACCGCAATGCGCCTGCGCTGCCGACTTTTGGGACCCATGTTTCGCACCACGTCTGCTGGCCGTGGGATATTGACCTGTGGATTGAGCTGAACAATGGCCGGACATTGACGCTGTATGATCTGGGGCGGCTTGTGATGGCGCGTCGCATTGGTCTGCTTGCGGTATCCAAGGAAAACGGCTGGGGCATTTCGGTTGCGGGGGCGGTCGTGCGCTATCGCAAAAGGGTGCGGATGTTTGATCGAGTTGAGATGCGATCCCGTGCTTTGGGGTTTGATCATCGGTTTACATATGTTGAGCAAAGCATGTGGCGGGGTGACATGTGCTGTTCTCACATTGTGTTGCGCATGGCTGTAACGGATGCGGCTGGCATCGTTGCGCCTGCGCGCGTTGCAGATGCTCTGGGGGGTGACATCTCCAATCCGCCTTTGCCCGATTGGGTTCAGACTTGGATTGCGGCCGAAGATTCGCGTCCCTGGCCGCCGGAAATGTAGATCCCACACGCGCTTTTGCTTGCCTTTATGTGGCCTCGGCTGTTTCGTGCTGGAAAATAGGTGGGGCAGCATGAGTGATAGCGGACTGAAAAAGCGCGTCTTTGGATGGATGATGTTTGACTGGGCCAGCCAGCCCTACAACACCCTGCTTCTGACCTTTATCTTTGGGCCATATTTCGCCTCTGCGGTGATGGATGATCCCGTGCAGGCGCAATCCATGTGGGGTTTTGCGATAGGGGCCTCGGGCTTTGTGATCGCGGTTTTGGCGCCGATCTTGGGGGCGTTTGCTGATACATCGGGACGCAAAATGCCGTGGATATGGCTGTTCTCGGGACTGTATGTGCTGGGTTCTGCGGCGTTGTGGCTGGCGGTGCCGGGCATGGATGATGTGACGTTTATCCTGCTGATCTTTTGTCTCGGCCTGATCGGGATGGAGTTCGCGACGATCTTTACCAACGCAATGCTGCCGACGCTCGGGGATAGGGCCGAGATTGGCAAAATCTCCGGCTCGGGCTGGGCGATGGGTTATGCGGGTGGGGTTGTCGCCCTTGTCCTGATGTTGCTGTTCTTGGCTGAAAATGAGGCAGGTGTGACGCTATTGGGCACGGCGCCCGCCTTTGGTCTCGACGCCGCAACCCGCGAAGGCACGCGGTTCGTCGGCCCATTTACCGCGCTTTGGTACGTTGTGTTCATGATCCCGTTTTTCGTGTTCGTTCGAGAAGTCCGTCCGTTGACAGCCGCTGCTATTGTCCCGGTTAGTGCCGCGCTAAGCGGGCTGTGGGGTACCCTTCGTGGTCTGCCTGCTCGCCGCAGTTTTGCCAGCTATTTGCTGTCGTCGATGTTCTATCGGGATGCGTTGGCGGGGATGTATACATTCGGTGGGATATTCGCGGGGGGCGTGTTGGGCTGGTCCGTGATCGACATCGGTGTTTTTGGGATTTTGGCGGCCACTACGGGCGCGATATTTGCGTGGATCGGGGGGCGTGCGGATAGTCGATTTGGCCCAAAACCGGTGATCTTGGTATGTATCGTCACGTTGCTGATCGTATCGATTTGCATTGTGGGCACCTCGCGGGAGGCAATTTTTGGCATTTCGCTGGCCGAAGGCAGCACATTGCCTGACAAATTCTTTTATGTGCTAGGGGCAACTATCGGCGCGGCAGGGGGCTGTTTGCAAGCCGCGTCGCGGACGATGTTGGTCTGCCAAGCCGACCCAGAGCGCATGACCGAAGCCTTTGGTCTTTATGCTTTGGCGGGCAAAGCAACGGCGTTTTTAGCACCCATCTTGATCGGTGTGGTGACACTGTTCAGCGAAAGTCAGCGCATTGGCGTGGCACCTGTGATAGGATTGTTCGTGTTAGGATTGGTGTTGATGTTGTGGGTGAAGCCGGACGGAGAGGTTGAATGATCAGCACGTTTGTTTTCGCGATTATGGCCTGTGCTTTGATGGTTGCACCTGTCGTGGCCGAGCCGCTGGCCAAAGTGCAGTTTGGCGCCATGGATGCAGGCTCTGATCAACGTGCATCCCCGATCGGCAGCTACGCCAAAGGCTGTGCGGCGGGCTTGGTACAACTGCCTGAAACGGGGCCGACGTGGCAGGCCATGCGCCTTAGCCGCAACCGTAATTGGGCCACGCCTAGTACCGTTGATTTCGTCCAAGACCTAAGTCGTGCGGCGCGGCGCAATGGCTGGGCGGGCCTCTATGTCGGTGATCTGAGCCAGCCGCGCGGGGGGCCGATGCTGACGGGGCATCGCAGTCATCAAACTGGGCTTGACGCTGATATTTGGCTTTACCCAGCCAGTAAGATGAACCTGAGCCGCGGCGCCCGCGAGGACCTCAGTGCCATTTCCATGCGCCGGGCCAACGGAGCCTACGTGAATGACCGCTGGACCAAGGCTCATCATGAATTGGTAAAAGCCGCCGCCCAAGACCGGCGCGTGGCGCGGATATTTATCTTTCCCGGTGCAAAAGTGCAGATGTGCAATGATGAGACCGGCAGTAAGGCATGGTTGCGCAAGGTGCGGCCTTGGTGGGGGCATCACTATCATATGCATGTGCGGTTGAAGTGCCCGCGCGGAGCGACGGCCTGCATTGATCAAGCACCACCCCCGCCGGGAAACGGCTGCGCAGATGCGGAAAAGTGGGTTCAAGATATAGTGAACCCGCCGCCGCCTGATCCGAACGCCAAGCCCGCGCCACCCCGCCGAGAATTGGCGATGGCTGATCTGCCGACTCAATGTGCCCAAGTATTGGCCGCCCCGAGCCGTCGCTGAGGAGCGGAGAACAAAACTAGATCATATTTGAATTGTTAGGGCCTCCTTAAGCACCAGTGACGCATACCTGCCGCAGACCGAAAGAGATTCTGCAGCAGAAAGGCGCAGCCATGACCATTTCTTCCTCGCTCAATGCAGGTGTTGCTGGCTTGAATGTTAACGCAAGCCGGTTGGCAACTATTTCCGACAATATCGCGAACTCTGGCACGTACGGCTACAAACGTGCCGTGGCCGATTTTTCATCGATGGTGATCGACCAGACCCGGGGCAGTTATTCTGCCGGTGGTGTGCGTGTGACCACCTTTAGAATGGTGGATGAACAGGGCACGCTGGTGAACTCTGACAACCCGACTGACCTTGCGATTGCAGGTCGTGGTATGTTGCCAGTGACGACACTGACGGCTGTCGACAGTGATAGCGGCTCATTTCCTTTGCGCCTAACGACGACTGGTTCGTTCCGACCCGATAGTTCGGGCATACTCCGCACGGATACGGGCCTTGTGCTGATGGGTTGGCCCGCGCAACCCGATGGAACCATCCCAGACTTTGCGCGTACCACAGCCGAGGGGCTGGAACCTGTGCGCGTGAACCTTAACCAGTTTGCAGGTGATCCAACGACCAAGGTTAACCTTGCCCTAAACCTGCCCGCTACGGCGACGCAGGCGGGTGAAAGCGGAGATACACTTGATTTCCCGGTTGAGTATTTCGACAATCTCGGGACCTCTCAGAACCTCAGCCTTGAGATGACGCCAACAGTTCCGGCCAGTGGGGCGGCGTCCAATGAATGGCGCATTGTGATCAAGGATCAGGCGCAGAACGCGGCCACGGTTGGTGATTTTACTGTGACATTTGATAGTTCTCAGTCAGGTGGTGGTGCGATTTCTGGTGTGATCGACAACTCTCTGACTGGCGCTGCGGCCGGTGGCACAGGCGATTATGATCCATCTACTGGTGAAATCGCAGTAAGTGTCGCGGGTGGTGGCACCATGCAGCTCGATATCGGCCGTTATAACGATACAAGCGGCATGACACAGTTGTCTGATGTCTTTGCGCCCGTTTCCGTTAATAAAAACGGCAGCCCAGTTGGTAACCTGAGTTCCGTTGAAGTGGACGCAAACGGCTATCTGCAAGCGATCTACGATATCGGTTTCACAAAGACGATCTATCAAATCCCCGTGGCCGATGTGCCAAACATGAATGGCCTGATTTCACAGAATAACCAGACGTTTGAAGTCTCGCCCGAGTCGGGGTCGTTGTTCCTGTGGGACGCAGGTGAGGGGCCAACTGGTGATATGGCCGGCTTTACCCGCGAAGAAAGTGCAACTGACGTAGCAGCTGAACTTACCCAATTGATTCAGACCCAAAGGGCATATTCGTCGAACGCGAAGGTCATCCAAACGGTTGATGAGATGTTGCAAGAAACGACCAACATCAAACGGTAATAATCTGAACCTCATATAGGGGGGCGCAGAATGAGCCTTTCCTCTTCTCTATCCACAGCGATTTCAGGACTGAATGTGACGGCCAGACGTGCCGAGATCGTGTCCTCGAATATCGCGAATGCCTCGACCCCCGGTTATGCTGTGCGCAGTCTTGAAGTGACAAGCCAGCAAAACGGGGGGGGCGTGCGCGCGGTCAGTGTGACGCGCAGCTCGGATCCTATCCTGCTCGCACAGCGCAGGTCGTCTGATGCGGAATATCAGGCGGCGTCTGCACGGGCGGATTTCCATCGCGGGCTGGCAAGCGCGATTGGTCAGCCCCAAGACCCCAACAGTCTTGGTGCTTCTGTGGTGCGGTTAGAAACTGCGCTCGTAGATGCCGCATCACGTCCAGAAAGCCCGGCGGCTTTGACAGAAATCGTCAATGAGGGGCAAAGGCTGGCGACAAAAATCAACTTGATCTCCGCCCAGATAGGAGAAGCACGGCAAAACGCCGATACTCAAATTGGCCTGACAGTCACGCGGTTGAACGCCGCGTTAGAGCAGGTGGCCGATATTAATAAAGAGATCGTTCAAATGACGGGGCAAGGTCGGGAAACGGCCTCGCTTCAGGATCAACGACAGCAGGTTATTGATCAAATCGCGCAAGAGATTCCGCTCACGGAGGTTGACCGTGGGCGGGGTCAGCTCGCGCTATATACAGCGGGGGGCCTCACGCTGTTGGATGGCAGTAACGTGGCAGAGTTTGGTTTTTCTTCGCGTGCGATGATTACTCCAGACCTCAGCGTAGGTGCCGGGACACTTTCACAACTCACGGTAAATGGCCGTGAGGTTGATGCGTTGGCGGATCGCAGCTTTGTCGGGGGCGGCCGCTTGGCGGCTCTGTTTGAAGTGCGCGACGCAATCGCGCCTGCCGCTCAGGGGCAGATTGATGCCGTGGCGCGTGATTTCATTGATCGTTTCCAGTCTGTATCAGCGGACCCGACATTGGCCACTGGCGATGCCGGGCTTTTTACAGATGGTGGTGGCAACTTCGATCCACTGCTTGAATTGGGGGTAGCGGGCCGCATCAACTTCACCCCGTTGGCGGATCCGGCCCAAGGTGGCGACATCTCTCTTTTGCGCGACGGTTTGGGGGCTGCCGTTCAGGGGCCCGTGGGCGACGCGACCCAACTCCAACGGTTGGCACAGGCCCTCGCTGACGGGCGCGCCACAGTATCTGGTGGATTCACCGGCGCATCTCGCTCAGCGGCGATCCTGACGTCGGATCTCTTGTCGATGGCAAGTGTCGAATTGGCAGATCAAGAAACTCGCGAAAGCTTTGCCGCCAGCCTGAACCAAACCCTGCGTACCGAAGAACTCAGGAATGGTGTCGATACGGACACCGAAATGCGGCAACTGCTGGTTATTGAGCAGGCCTATGCCGCCAACGCCCGGATCATCGAGACTATTAGTGAAATGCTCGACACACTGACGAGGTTATAATCATGGCGCTTACGTCCATTGGGGATATGTCGCAGACGCTCTTTTTGAGGCGTCAAAATGTTGAGGCAAAACAACAAATCACAACGCTCTCAGCAGAATTATCGACAGGATTGAAGGCGGATGTGCCAAAGGCTGTTGGCAACGATTTTTCACTTTTGTCGGGGCTTGAGCGGGGGATCTCTCTTGCGCAAACCTATGTGCGCGCCGCGAACGAAGCGCGAGTTGCGACCGAGACGATGCAAGGCAGCCTCGGCCTATTCCAACAAGAAGTAGAGGGGCTTTCCAGTAGCCTTCTGGCCGTTTCGGCCTCGGGCCTTCTGTCAAATGCGGGCGCGATGGCTACAACGGGGCGGAACACGTTCAATGCGATGGTTTCGGCCCTGAACACATCTGTGGCTGGTCGCTTCCTCTTCGCTGGGCAGGCTACGGATACCGCACCCGTGATAGATGCCGATCAGATGCTCAATGCGATCCGTCCGCTGGCGCAGGCGCAGACGACCGCACAAGACGTGGTCAATGTGGTGGATGCTTGGTTTGCGGATGGAGCCGATTTTTCCACAACGGCTTACAAGGGAACTGCCACCCCATCTGCTGGGTTTCTTGTGGGTGACGGGGACATACTAACTTTGAACATCACAGCAGACCGGCCTGAAATTCGCGATGCGCTTGCAGCCGCGGTTAAGGTTGCCTTGTTGAGCGACCTAAGCCTGCCTAACGGTTCCGCAGATGCGGAAATGGTGATGCAAAACGCAACCAATGAGCTGTTGGAGGGGGCGACGCAGATTACGTATTTACGCGGCGAACTTGGTCAAACCGAAGAAGCGATCGAGATTGCCGAGACGCGGGCCAACGCTCAGATGTCAGCCCTGAGGTTAAGCCGATCAGATCTTTTGTCTGCTGACCCGTTTGAGACGGCCACAGCACTCGAAGACGCCACAACACGCCTTGAAAGCCTTTACACGATCACCGCGCGTCTCTCGCGCCTTAGCTTGACGGATTTCTTGAGATGACACGCATTTTTCTGGCCCTCACGATGTTGATTTGCTTTACCGGATCCACCCTGGCCAACTCAATTAGGATCAAGGATTTGGTTGAGTTTGATGGCGTTCGGGGGAACGATTTGGTTGGTTACGGCTTGGTGGTCGGCCTTAACGGAACTGGCGATGGGCTGCGTAACGCACCATTCACCGAAGAGATTATGTCCGGTATTCTTGAGCGGCTGGGGGTCAATGTCACCGGAGAGCAGTTTCGCCCCAAGAATGTCGCGGCGGTAATCGTAACCGCAAGCTTGCCTGCCTTTGCCCGATCTGGCGGGCGTGTGGATGTGACCGTTTCTGCCATTGGTGATGCAAAAAGCTTATTGGGTGGAACGCTTGTCATGACACCGTTAACGGCGGCAGATGGTGAGATCTATGCTGTATCCCAAGGTACGATCATCGCAGGTGGCGTATCGGCCACCGGCGAAGCGGGCAGCGTTGTGCAGGGCGTGCCCACTGCGGGTGTTATCCCTGCCGGTGCTCGCGTGGAGCGAGAAGTTGATTTTGATTTCAGTCAGATGAGTCAGTTGCGCCTTGCGCTACGGTCGCCGGATTTCACGACGGCGGCGCGCATTGAGGCGGCCATCAATGGTGAATTCAACCGACCCGTGGCGCAAATGCTGGATGCGGGGACTGTGCTATTGGATATTGACGCCACCCAGCTAGCCTCGCCGGCCCACGCGCTCAGTGTCGTTGAAAATGTCCGCGTCGCACCAGAGCAAAGGGCGCGCGTGATTGTTGATCAGGCCTCCGGGACAATCGTGATGGGCCGCGATGTTCGGATCAGTCAAGTCGCCGTGAGCCAAGGCAATTTGACGCTCAGAATTCAAGAGACGCCCACTGTCGTTCAACCGAACCCGTTTTCTGAAGGGGAGACAATGGTCGTGCCGCGGACCCAAGTCGCCATCGGTGAGGAAGAAGGGCCAGGTCTCGCGCTGGTCGATGGGGGGGTGAACCTGTCTGAGGTTATCTCTGGTTTAAACGCTCTCGGGGTGTCTCCGCGTGACATGATCGACATCCTCAAGTCGATCAAGGCTGCCGGTGCCCTGCACGCTGAATTCATTGTGCGATAGGGCTGTTTTCTAGATGCCAAAGGCAGAAAAGTGTCCCGGCATGGCAACAATCAGGCCATGTGGGGCAACTGCACCTTGTTGCCCCTACTTCGGCACTCTACATGAAATTTTATGAAAAGATGGGTTCCCTTCCTCAAATCCGATCCTGTGGTCGCCGTAGTCCGCCTTCAGGGGATTATCGCATCCGGTGCGCGTGGCGGGCTCAACCACGTTGGGCTCGCGCCGATGCTTGATCGGGCTTTTCGCAAAGGCAAGCCCAAGGCCATTGCTTTGATTATCAACTCTCCCGGCGGATCGCCTGTGCAGAGCGCACTGATAGGCGCGCATATTCGCCGGCTCGCGACGAAACACAAACTTCCGGTTCACGCCTTTGTCGAGGACGTCGCGGCCTCTGGTGGATACTGGCTGGCATGTGCGGCTGACGACATCACAATTGATGATAGCTCAATCGTGGGCAGTATCGGAGTGATCTCATCGTCTTTTGGTTTCCACGAGTTGATGACCCGCCAAGGCATTGAACGGCGGGTTCACACCGCGGGCAAAGATAAATCCATGCTGGACCCGTTTCGCCCTGAACGTGCTGAAGATATTGAGCGCCTCAAATCCTTGCAGTCGCAAATTCATCAAAATTTCATTGACCACGTCACAGCCCGTCGCGGCGACAAGTTAAGTTCGGACAAAGATCTTTTTACCGGCGAAATTTGGGTTGGTCAGAAAGCCATAGATGTTGGATTGGTCGATGGGATCGGACATCTGGAGGACAAGATGCAGTCAATCTACGGTGAAAAGGTGAAGTTTGCGCACTATGGGCAGCGTCGCTCACTTGCGCAGCGCCTTGGGTTGGCGAGCGTTGATGCCGTTGTTGGGGCTGTTGAAGATCGTGCGCTTTGGGCGCGGTATGGGCTCTGACGCGTGCTTGTAAAAATAGTCACTCTCTTTCTGGTTGGCATGGTCGTCTTGGCCATGTTCGGGCGTTTGCGCGTGCCCGGTATCGGTAAAATTTCTCCAAAGGTTCTAGGACGTGGGCGTTGCAAGTCCTGCGGTGCGCCTTTGGTTGGCAAAACACCCTGTCCCTGCGAGACCCGGGGTAAGAAGGGATGAACGCGTGACGGTCGAGTTTTTGACGGCGGGGCTTGGCCTCGTGATTTTGTTGATCGCGGGCGATACGCTGGTCAAAGGTGCGGTAAACCTGAGCTTGCGGCTGGGCCTGCCCGCTCTGATCGTCAGCCTGACTGTGGTTGCCTTTGGGACATCTGCACCAGAACTTCTGATTGCCATCGACTCCGTACTGAATGACGTCCCGGGGCTCGCGCTGGGCAACGTCGTGGGGTCCAACACCGCCAACGTTTTGATGGTGCTGGGTGTGCCAGCGATATTGGCAACGATGCATACCTCTATGTGCAACTCCCGACGTGACTACCTGATTATGATTGCCGCAACCGTGCTGTTCATTGGCCTGTGCTTCACAGGAGGGACCTTGACGTGGATGCATGGGTTAGTCCTCTTGGCGGCGCTGTTCATCATCCTTGGCCGATCCTTTCGGGAGGCGATGGCCCATCGCGCTGCCGGCAAAGAAGCCGAAGAGGAAGTGGAAGGGGCAGATGCCAATCTGCCGGGCTGGCGCATCGCTCTTTATTTGGTGCTTGGGCTCATCGGCTTGCCCGTTGGCGCCGACCTTTTGGTTAAAAGCTCGGTCACAATCGCAGAAGCGTACAACGTTAGCGATACTGTCATTGGCTTAACGCTGGTGGCTATCGGCACCTCTTTGCCAGAGCTTGCTACAACCGTTATGGCGGCACTGCGGCGTCACGCGGACGTCGCACTTGGGAATGTGATTGGGTCCAACATGTTCAACCTGCTCGCGATCACCGGCATCGCAACGCTTGTCGGGCCAATCCCTGTCCCGCCCGAATTCTTGCGGTTCGACCTATGGGTCATGTTAGCTGCGTCGTTAATCATGATCCCGTTCGTTTTCATGCGACAGGATATTACGCGGATTTGGGGCATTGGCCTGACCGCGATCTATGGCGCATATCTCGTTTTCATTCTGATCTAGGAGACCCGCTATGATCGGTAATGCAGCCCTTGTGACAGGCGCGGCGTCGCCCATAGGTGCGGCAATGGCCTTGGCTCTCGCGGATCTTGGTTTTGATCTCGCGCTACAGGATGCCGCGCCAACAGGGGATCTGGCGGAGCAGATACGCGCAAAAGGCCTGAAGGCCGTCGTGTTGGGTGCCGACACGCAGGATGCCCGGCAGCTTGACGCGCTCGTATCCACCGCGGCTGAGGAACTGGGCAGCCCTCTGACCTGCCTCATCAATAATACTGCGCTTTTGTCGCCCGATGCACTTTCGACCCTATCGCGTGCCCAGTGGGACCACGGCATTGATCTAGCTCTTTGGGCACCTTTGCGGCTCGCGCAGCGTTTTGCCCAACAAGCGCGCAAAGGCGTGCGTGCGCCAAATGGCGAGCCGTTTGCGCAGAGCCTCATCCTGAATATCATCGACCAAAGGGTTAGTGATTGTGCACCAGACTTCATGACCCACTCGATTGCCGCGGCTGGGCTAAAAGCATTTACCAAAACTGCAGCTTTAGATTTGGCACCTGATATCCGTGTGAATGCGATCGGACTGGGGCCCCAACGGCCAGAGCAGTATCAGTTCGCAGCTCATTCTTCAGATCGGCGGTTTTCCCACGCAGAATTTGTGGATTTTAACCAAGTCACGGCGGCTGTGCGCTATTTTTCACAGGCGCCTGCTGTAACTGGTCAGCTGATGTCGGTCCATGTTGAGTAAAGCCTTAAAAATAGCTCGCAACGCAGCCTAAATACTCAATATTTGCTAAAAATTGAGCCGAGGCCGCAGTCTTGTCCACCGGCCTGATGATTGGGTAAGAAATGTGAAGGAAGTGTGAACTGCCTTTGGAGATGGTTAAATTCATAAGATAATAATGATTTATATCAGTATCTTATGGGGCCGCCTAATTTTTAAGCAATGTAACGGAACAGTGAAAAACCTGCATGTTTTCAGACCCATGTTTTTTTTGCCCCCAAGGTTTTCCACAATTTCAGTGGATAGGTTATGACTTGCAGGTGGTGCAGCAACATTGCAGCCAAAAGGGAATCGCGTGGTGAGTGAAGTCGAGGCAATCACAGGGCATAGCTACATCGCCGAGCAGGTCAAAATGCTGGACGGCAGTCCTGGCGTATACCGGATGTTGGATGCTGAATCTCGAGTGCTGTACGTTGGTAAGGCGCGCAATCTAAAGCGTCGCGTAGCCAATTACGCAAAGCCATCGGGCCACTCACCACGAATTGCGCGGATGATCCGCGAAACCACGTCCATGATGTTTTTGACGACGCGGACCGAAACTGAGGCGCTGTTGCTTGAGCAAAACCTGATCAAGCAACTCAAGCCGCGTTACAATGTTCTTCTGCGTGACGACAAAAGCTTTCCGAATATTCTGGTCAGCCAGTCTCATGACTTTGCGCAGATCAAAAAGCACAGAGGTAAAAAGACCGAAAAAGGGGCTTATTTCGGTCCCTTCGCCAGCGCGGGCGCGGTAAACCGTACGCTCAATCAGCTGCAAAAGGTGTTCTTGCTGCGCAACTGTACCAATGCGCAGTTTGAGGGACGATCTCGTCCGTGCCTTTTGTACCAAATCAAGCGGTGTTCTGGCCCTTGTGTGGGGCTGATTTCCAAGGCGGAATATGCCCAATCGGTAGAGGACGCGACGCGGTTTTTGTCAGGTCACTCAACCGAAATCCAGGAAACGCTCGCGACACAAATGCAAGCTGCCAGCGATGATATGGAGTTTGAGCGCGCCGCGGCTTTGCGTGACCGGATCAAAGCGCTCACCAACGTGCAATCCGTGCAGGGCATCAACCCGCGTGGCGTTTCGGAAGCCGATATTATTGGTCTGCACATGGAAGGGGGGCAGGCCTGTGTTCAGGTGTTCTTCATTCGGGCCAATCAAAACTGGGGCAACCAGGATTTTTACCCTCGGGTTGGCGCGGATGTATCCCCAGCTGAGGTTATGCAGGCGTTCTTGGGGCAATTCTACTCCACCAAAGACCCTGCGCGGCAGTTGATCCTGTCGCACGGAATTGAAGACGAAGACCTAATGACTGAGGCGCTTGCAGAAAAACTGGGCCGCAAGGTTGAGATCCTTGTGCCGCAACGCGGGGAAAAGCTGGAACTTGTTTCGGGGGCCACGCGCAACGCGCGCGAAAGCCTTGTGCGCAAGATGAGTGAGGCCGCGACGCAGGATAAGCTGCTAAAAGGTTTGGCTGAGGCGTTCGGGCTCAAGGCCCCTCCGCAGCGGATCGAAGTGTATGATAACTCTCACATTCAGGGAACGAATGCCGTGGGCGGGATGATTGTTAGCGGTACGGAAGGTTTTATTAAATCTCAGTACCGCAAGTTTAACATCAAGGGGGATGACCTGACCCCGGGTGATGACTTTGGCATGATGAAAGAAGTGCTAACGCGTCGGTTTAAACGCCTGCTTAAGGAAGATCCTGACCGTCAAAGCGACGCATGGCCGGACCTTTTGTTGATCGATGGTGGCGCGGGGCAGATCAGTGCCGTGGCTGAGATTATGGGCGAATTGGGCATCTCGGATGTACCCTTTATTGGGGTCGCCAAAGGTGTCGATCGGGATGCCGGCAAAGAAGAATTCTACCGCCCCGGTGCGTCGGCCTTTGCGTTGCGGCACAATGATCCTGTCTTGTATTTCGTGCAGCGCCTGCGTGACGAAGCCCACCGTTTTGCCATCGGAACGCACCGGGCCAAACGCGCCAAATCGGTCATGGCCAACCCCTTGGATGAGGTGCCCGGCGTAGGGCCGGGACGCAAAAAGGCACTACTTGCCCACTTTGGCAGCGCGAAGGCCGTGGCGCGCGCAGGCCTTGCCGACTTGAAGGCGGTTGATGGGATTTCGGGCGCCTTGGCAGAAACCATCCATGACTTCTTCCATGATCGTGGCTGACACGCTAAAG
>NZ_CEZFMW010000050.1:0-24797 GCF_982993085.1 Thalassobacter sp.
TCGGCTTCAACGCACAGACCGAAGAATATGGCGACATGTTCTCGTTCGGCGTGATCGACCCTGCCAAAGTGGTCCGCACTGCTCTGCAAGATGCCTCCTCGGTTGCTGGTCTTCTGATCACCACCGAAGCCATGGTTGCTGACAAGCCGTCCAAAGACGGCGGCGGCGCACCTGCAATGCCCGACATGGGCGGCATGGGCGGCATGATGTAAGACGCTTAGCGTCATGCGCCGGCTCTTTTGGATCGGCAGTGCAAAGGGCCCCTTGTGGGCCCTTTGTCATATCTGGGCGTTCCGATAGCCGTCCGCCTGACGGATGGATGCAAACCGTTTGACATCCTGCCGCGCGCGCCCCCTGAGTGGCGCCATGAAACTCTTTGCGCTCACGGCCCTCACGATGCTCTTTTTTGCCTCCAACTCGCTTCTGACGCGGGCAGGGGTGGCGGATGGCATGGACCCCCTGACATTTGCTGCGATCCGTGTCGGGGCAGGGGCGGTCTTTTTGGGGGTCATTGCTCTGTGGCAGCGGGGCAGGGTGCCGATCACGGGGCACACCCGACTTTTGTCTGTGATCGGGCTGAGTGTTTATCTCTTGGGTTTTTCGCTTAGCTACCTGACGCTTGAGGCAGGTATGGGCGCGCTGGTGCTGTTCGCCACCGTCCAGTTGTGTTTGTTCGGCGCTGCCGTTGCCTTTCGTGAGGTCATCGGCCCGCGCCGCTGGCTGGGTATGGGCATCGCGATGAGCGGTTTGGCCCTGTTACTTCTGCCCGGCGGTGGCGGTGGAACAAGTCTGGTTGGTGTCGCGTGGATGGTTTTGGGCGGCGCGGGGTGGGCGCTTTATACTTATATGGGCAAATCGTCCGATTGGGCTTTGGGCAATTCAGCGGGCAACTTTTTGCTCAGCACAGGCGTGCTGCTTTTGGCGGCCCCGCTTTGGTGGGGCGGTGTGGTCACACCGCTGGGATTGGTTTGCGCTGTGACGTCAGGCGCGATTGCGTCTGGTTTGGGCTATGCCCTTTGGTTTGTGGTTTTACCGCAAATGGCCACGACGACGGCGGGTGTTGCCCAATTGTGCGTGCCTGTGATTGCGGTCATTGGCGGCGCGCTACTGCTAAAGGAACCCGTGACGCTGCCGGTCGTGCTGGCCTGCGCGGTTGTTCTGGGCGGCATCGCACTGGCAACAGTGCCGTCAGGTCGCAAGGCGCCGTACCGGTCGCAATGAATTTACGTGTGGCGTTACGTTATACGTAGCCCCCCTCGTCAGAGCGCCGCCGCCCCCCTATGTTTGGGGTATGAAACGCTCATTCATCATTGCCGTAACAAGCCTTGCCTTATTGGGGTGCGCATCCGTGCAAGCGGCCCCTCGGGGTTGTGTGATCTTGCTCCATGGTTTGGCGCGAACGGATGCGTCAATGCTGGTCATGCAAGAGGCGTTGGAGCAGGCAGACTACCACGTGGTGGCGGCCAGTTATCCGTCCCGCTCGGGCAAACTGTCGGACCTTGCTTCAGATACCCTTCCAGCTGCGCGGCGGGCGTGTGCAGCCGCCGTGCCAGAAGGGGATGTGAACGTCGTGACCCATTCGATGGGTGGCATACTTACGCGTGTTTGGGCCAAGGCGCACCCAGAGGCCGAATGGGGCCGCGTGGTAATGCTGGCCCCTCCCAACAACGGCTCCGAACTAGTCGATACCTTCGAGGAGGTGCCGGGGTTTGAGTGGTTCAACGGGCCTGCCGGCACAGCGCTTGGCACAGGGCCTGATGACATCCCTGCGCAACTCGGCCCGGTGCCGTTCTCTTTGGGCGTGATCGCGGGCAACCGCAGCCTGAATGCGTTTTATTCCTCCATTCTGCCCGGCGAAGACGATGGCAAAGTCACGGTGGAATCCACGAAAGTGGCGGGTATGAAGGCCCATCTGACCCTGCCCGTAACCCACACATTCATGATGAACAACCCGCGGGTTATTGCGCAGACCCTGTCCTTTCTGGACTCCGAGACGTTCGTGCCGGACCTAACGCTGGGCGAAGTGTTGTGGGACGCCCTCGTGCAATAGCCCCATGTGTGGACGACCTATATATGCCGATCCGTGATGCGGCACGCGCTACAGGTTGACTTTTTGCCACTTTTTCGCCACCGTTTTTATATTCGAGCAGCCTGTCCTCTGGCTATAAATCAAACCCGCAACAAGGGTGCGACAGAGGGCTTGTAAGAGTATCAGCATCGGTTTTGTTACGCCCATCGCAAATTCTTTGGGTGGGCTTGGTACGTGACCGTAAAGGGAAATTGTGATGATCCGTTTGTTCATGATCTACACAGGGCTGTTGTGTGCGGCAGTCCTTGGCCTATGGTTTGGGCCGGTGGATCAGCAACAGGTGACAGCGACGGCCACAGACATCGAAATCCTGCCCGAAAGTGCAGATGTACCCAGCGCACCCGTGCCGGTTGTCGTGGAACTGCCGGAAAGCGCGCCAGAGATCGCAATAGTGGCCCCTGAGGTGCAAATCATCGAGAGCCCAGAGCCAGAACCCGCGCAAACCGCCGCAATCGAGAGTGCACCAGCCCCAGTCGATCTGCCCGCAAACCCTGCGGTTACACCCGCCCCACAGGAGGATGCGCCCGAGCCGCGTGTCGCCGCTTTGCCTGACGAGGTTCTCGAACCCGTCGCAATCGCCGTACCGCCGCCCGCGCCGCAGGCTGAACCCACGCCAGCGCCGGAAAGTCCAGCAGCAGCGGAACCAGAACACGCCGCGGTTCGCCCGGATCCCGCGCCGTTGGTTGAGCCCCCTGCACCCGTTCAAGTCCCCACACCCGTCGCCGAACCCGCCCCTCGTCTCCCGCTGGATCCGGTGATTGAGGCTTTGATCGCGCAAGCGGCACTTGCGGCAGAGCCGCGCAGTGGTGGCACATACGTCGTGCAGCCCGGCGATAGCCTCCTGTCCATCGCCCGCGCCCAGTATGGAACCAGTGACGCCTACCAACGGATTTTCGACGCTAATCGCGATCTCCTTCCCTCTATTGACGCAATCCAGACGGGTCAGACCCTTCGCTTGCCCTGAGACACATATGACATCTTTGAAGCCGCCCCTTCGCCTGACACCTCTGGCCGAAAGCCTGCCTGCGGCTGTACCCTTCGTCGGCCCCGAAACCCAAGAACGCGCGCGCGGTGCGCAATTTGACGCCCGTCTTGGCGCAAACGAAAGCGGCTTTGGCCCATCACCCAAGGCCATCGCGGCCATGACAGATGCGGCGCGCGACGCGTGGATGTACGGTGACCCCGAAAGCTACGATTTGCGGATGGCATTGGCCGATAATCTGGGCGTCGACGCGGATCAGATCATGGTTGGCGAAGGGATCGACGGCTTGCTCGGCACCTTGGTGCGGCTGTTTGTCGGGCAGGGCGATCCGGTGGTCACTTCGGCAGGGTCCTATCCCACCTTTAACTACCATGTGGCGGGCTTTGGCGGCGCGCTGCACACAGTGCCTTACCGTGATGATCATGAGGACCCCGAGGCGCTTTTGGCAAAGGCCGCTGAGGTCGGGGCCAAGCTGATCTACCTCGCCAATCCGGACAACCCCATGGGCAGTTGGTACGATGCCGCGCGGATGGAAGCAGTTGTAGCTGCAGTGCCGCACGGCAGCCTTTTGGTGCTGGATGAGGCCTACATCGACGTGGCGCCCCAAGGCACCGCCCCCCGGATCGACCCCGAGACGCCGGGCGTGATCCGGCTGCGGACCTTTTCCAAGGGATATGGCCTTGCGGGCGCGCGCGTGGGGTATGCGATTGGGCCACGAGCGTTGATCACCGCCTTCCACAAAGTGCGTAACCATTTTGGGATGTCGAGGGTGTCTCAGGCGGGGGCATTGGCCGCGCTGCGAGACCCTGATTGGCTGGATCATGTTCGGGCGCAAGTTGCGATATCACGGGCTGAAATCGCGCGTATTGGGGCGGCAAATGGGCTACATGCACTTCCTTCGGCTGCGAATTTTGTGACGCTGGATTGTGGGCGTGATGGTAATTTTGCCCGCGCCTTGGTTGCGGCCCTCAGTGCTGAGGGCATATTTGTGCGCATGCCGCTTAGGGCCCCGCAAGACCGCTGTATTCGCGTGTCTTGTGGGCAAAAAGCGGACATGATGGCGTTTGAACGGGCATTGCCCCGCGCATTGGCCCGCTGCACGGAAATTTGACTTTTCTAAACACGCATCACGTATAACTTTAGTTAACTCGCTCGTGATACGAGGTGCGTGATGAAGAACTATCCCGTCGGCCGCGCGCCGGATTATACAAATGCCTTTCTGGCTATGGCTTTCGTCTGGATGATGATTGCCCTGATCGCGATTTGGGCTGTTTGGGGATTTTTGGTGGCAATTGTGATGTGCAGTTTTGCCCATGCGTGGCTCGCACATAAGCTGCAAAAGCGCGCCGAGGTCGTGACGGTGCGTGACTAGGGCCCATACCAGGCCCTAGAAAGTACTAGCAAAGGCTAGCGTCCTGCCAATACCTGCGCGGCAGCTGACATGGCGCCTTCACCATGTTCAATGCTCAGCGCCTTAAGGCCGGTATCAATCGCCCCCAATGTGCCCAGCATCATGTGCGCATTGACGTGGCCCATGTGGCCGACGCGGAAAAATCCGTGCCATTCAGGGGCGTCAGGCGGGGCCATGCCCAGCCCAATCCCGAGGGTGACGCCCATCTGATCCGTCAGATAATCGCGCAAGGCGGTACCCAGCGGCGGGGTGATCCGCAGGGACGTCACGGCACGGCTGCGGTGCGCGGCGTCTGCGACGTTCATTTCCAGCGGGCCTTGTGTGCTCCAGGCGTCGCAGGCGGCCCAAAGCGCGCGGGCGAGGGTTTCATGGCGGGCCCAGACCGCAGTGATGCCCTCTTCGTGGACAATCATGTCCAATGCCTCACGCAGGCCATACAGGTGATGGGTCGGGGCAGTACCGTTGAAGTATTTGTAATAGTAGTCTGGGTTTGTGCGGGGGCGCCAATCCCAATAGCCAGTGACGCAATTGGCGTTCTGACGGGCGGCATCGGCCCGGTCGTTGTAATACACAAAGGACATGCCGGGGGGGGTCATAAGGCCCTTTTGACAGCCGGTGATCATCACATCGACACCCCATTCATCCATTTCAAACCGGTCACACCCCAATGAGGCGATGCAATCAACCATCAACAGGGCGGGGTGACCTGCGGCGTCAATCGCTCGACGCATCGCGGCTACATCCGACAGAACGGATGAGGATGTGTCGACGTGGACCATCAGCACCGACTTGATCTCATGATTTGCGTCGGCGCGCAGCCGAGCCTCAATCTGGGCCGCGTCCATCGGGCTGCGTTTGCCAAAGTCGATAACCTCGGTGCGGATGCCCAACCCTTCCGCAGAGGCGGCCCAGCCGTGGGCAAACTGGCCCGTCGCGGGCACCAGTGCAAGATCGCCCCGAGAGTGTGTGTTGGCCAACGAAGCCTCCCACGCGGCGTGGCCGTTGCCGATGTAGATCGTCACGTTGTGCGCCGTGCGTGCCACGGCCTTTAGATCGGGAATGAGCGAATGCGTCATGTCGATCAACTCACCGGTATAGATATTTGGCGCCGCGCGGTGCATGGCGCGCAAAACGCGGTCGGGCATAACGGAGGGGCCTGGGATGGCGAGCGTATGGCGGCCGTGAGCGAGACTCATTTTTGAAGGTTCCTGTTGTTTGCGCTTGTGGCAGTTGCCATAGGTCTTATCTCTAATGCCAAGGAGGTGCCATAATGCGCACAGTTTTCAAGATCACTGGTGCAGACCGGCTGAAGTTTTTGCATGGGCTCGTGTCGAATGACGTGCCTGAGCAGGGTTTGGGTTACGCCGCACTGCTTAGCCCTCAGGGCAAATACCTTGCGGATTTCTTTCAGTGGCAGGAAGCGGATGCTATTTTTGTGGACGTTGCAACAGACCTAGCGGCTGATTTGGGGCGGCGGCTGTCGATGTATAAGCTACGCTCTGATGTGGCTATTGCGGACAGCGGGCTGCGCGTGTCCCGCGGGACTGGGCCTGCACCCGAGGGTGCGATGGCCGATCCACGCGATCCCGCGCTTGGTTGGCGGCTGTACGGCACACAAGACGGCGACGATGGCACCGATTGGGATCAGCTGCGCGTGACACACGTGGTCCCAGAAAGCGGGATCGAATTGATCGTTGGCGACAGCTATATCCTTGAGATGGGGTTTGAGCGTTTACACGGCGTTGATTTCCGCAAAGGCTGCTTTGTTGGTCAGGAAATCGTGGCCCGGATGAAGCATAAGACTGAGTTGAAAAAAGGCCTGATGCAGGTCACAGTCAGTCAAGATGTGCCCGTCGGCACCCCAATCACGACCCAAGGCAAACCTGCCGGCACCTTGTTTACGCAATCTGGTGGCAAAGGCTTGGCCTATCTACGGTTTGACCGCGCCACCGGCCCTATGCAGGCCGCAGGCGCAGAGGTGGCGGCGGCGTAATACGCCCTACCTTTTCCAATATATCCCGATACCCAAGAGGTTTTTTTTGATGTTTGATACACCCCTTCCCCGCGACGCCCATTCCGATGCCAAAGGGGAGCCATTGGGGAACCTGCCTGAATGGGATCTGACGGATTTGTACGCCGCCGATGACGCGCCAGAACTGATCCGAGATCTTGAGTGGCTGGAGGCCGAATGCGCCGCGTTTGCCGCAGATTATCAGGGCAAACTGGCTGGGCTGGACGCGGACGGAATGGCTGCGTGTATCAAGCGCTATGAAGAAATCGACGTCATCGCCGGGCGGATCATGTCCTATGCGGGGCTGCGTTATTATCAGCAGACGACCGATGGGGACCGCGCGAAATTCATGTCCGACATGCAGGACAAGATTACCACGTTCACAACGGCGCTTGTGTTCTTCTCGCTTGAGTTCAATTCGCTTGAGGATGACGCCCTAGAGGCCGCCTATGGTGCCAACGCGGATTTGGCACGTTACCGCCCCGTGTTGGACCGGATGCGAGCGATGAAACCCTATCAGTTGTCGGATGAGCTAGAGACGTTTTTGCACGATCAATCGGTTGTCGGGTCGAGCGCGTGGAACAAATTGTTCGACGAAACAATCGCCGGGCTCGAATTTGTGGTCGATGGCGAAACATACAACATCGAAGGCACGTTGAACTTTATGTCGGACCCGGATCGGTCCAAGCGTGAGGCGGCGGCCCGTGAATTGGCGCGTGTGTTTGGTGCAAATGTGCGGACGTTTTCGCGTGTGCACAACACGTTGGCCAAGGAAAAAGAAATCTCTGACCGGTGGCGTGGTCTAGAGACCCCTCAGATGAGCCGCCATTTGGCAAACCACGTAGAGCCGGAAGTGGTTGAGGCCCTGCGCAATGCAGTGGTTGAGGCCTATCCGCGCCTGTCGCATCGGTATTACGCGCTCAAGGCCAAGTGGATGGGCCTTGAAGCGATGGAGATCTGGGACCGTAACGCGCCCCTCCCGATGGAGGACACGCGCACTGTCGGCTGGGATGAAGCGAAGGCAACTGTCATGGACGCGTATTCCGCGTTTGACCCGCGCATGGGCGAATTGGCCGAGCCATTTTTTGACAAAGGTTGGATCGACGCTGGGGTGAAACCGGGCAAGGCCCCCGGCGCATTCGCGCACCCAACCGTGACGACCGTGCACCCCTATGTGATGCTCAACTACCTCGGAAAGCCGCGTGATGTGATGACATTGGCGCATGAATTGGGCCACGGCGTGCATCAGGTTCTGGCCGCAGAGCAGGGGGAGTTGCTGTCTTCAACCCCGCTGACATTGGCCGAGACGGCAAGTGTGTTTGGTGAGATGCTGACCTTCCGCAAGATGCTTGAGAATGCTGATAGCGATGCTGCTCGCAAGGTAATGCTGGCTGGCAAGGTCGAGGATATGATCAACACGGTCGTGCGGCAGATCGCGTTCTATGACTTTGAGTGCAAACTTCACGATGCCCGCCGTGAAGGCGAACTGACGCCGGACGATATTAACGCGTTGTGGATGTCGGTGCAGGCCGAAAGCCTTGGCCCCGTGTTCGACTACATGGAGGGGTATGAAACCTTCTGGGCGTATATCCCGCACTTCGTGCATTCGCCGTTCTACGTTTATGCTTACGCCTTTGGCGATGGCCTCGTGAACGCATTGTATGCGGTCTATGAAGAGGGCGATGCGGACTTCCAAGAGAAGTATTTTGAGATGCTCCGCGCAGGAGGTTCCAAGCATCACAAGGCGCTTTTGGCGCCCTTTGGCTTGGATGCGAGTGACCCTGCGTTCTGGTCCAAGGGCCTGTCGATGATCGAAGGGTTCATCGATCAGCTTGAGGCGATGGAAGACTAGCCGGCTATTCCGCTGGGACCGGGCGGACGTTTGGTTGTGAAACGGCCTGCAGCGCGTGATTGGGCGCGCTGTACGCCAAAGCTGGAAACACCCGGTAAAGCGGCGCACAGAGCCCCCGTGTGTTCAGCGCAGTGGCATAGCGCACGTAGTCCGGGTCTTCGTACATGTGCAGTTCTTCGGCCTTGGCGCGGCCAAAATAGATCATCGTGACGACGATCATTCCTGCCGTCGCGGCGATTTTGGTTTGGATCGGAACAGCCGCTAGAAATGGTGCCGAAGTCAGCCAGAAGAACACGACCTTGGACATATAATCAGGGTGCTTCATCCAACGGTACGGGCCGCAGGTCACCACGCCTCGGTTGGTTAAATTGGACCAGCGCAAGCCAAATGACGCGGTTGCCCACACCCAAATGCCAAAGCTTAGCAACAGCAATGCCAGCCACGGCCCGGCCAAAAGCGGATAGGCTTGGATCGTCTCATGCCACGGCACGCCGGTATCACGGCTGAAAATTTGCCCTGTGATAACAGCGTTAAAGGGCGGGTAGCAGACAAGGGTTACTACCCAGCCCCAAAGTGCGGGGTTGGTTGTGCGAATATGGGCGTCAAACAGGCGTAGGGTGAGTGTGTAACCCACGCACACCACGATCAGTTCAAGCAGCAGCGCGAGCATCATCAGGTGCCGAGTGAGGGTGACAAGGTCTTGGGTGGCCCAAGTGCTGATCGGCGCGCTGCCTGCGATTGTGTTAACAAGATAACTGAACATGATCGGCAGAAAGAACCCTTTGATCACCCATCCAAGCAGGAAATGGCGCAGGCCTGCATACTCTACTTGGCACAATTGGCGGGTGAGCCATGCGCCAATCTGCCAATATCCGTCATGCGGTTGCGTCATCCGGGCGTCGACCCAAAAGATATAGAGAAACGATATGACCAGCAGAACAGGGGCCAAGTGGATCAACAGTCCGACTGCCGGCATCAGGTCTTGGGTCGGGTAAACGCGGAACAGGGCGTGAAAGCCTATGACGGCGCCAAGCATCGTGATGAGGCCGATGAACTTGGTTATACTGCGCAAAATGTCATAGCGTGGGGCGCTTGGGGTGATCCCGCTACTTGCGTTGCGGTGGACCCGTTTGAGAGCCAGCTCAAGCACGGCGATGGGCACCGCATAGGCACACATCAGTGCAAAGGCCACCCAGATCACTGGGGTTGTTGGGGCTTGTGCCACAACGAAAAACGCAGCGGTGGCAGAGGCAAGGCCGACCAAATTGATCCAGCCTGTTGTCACGGATTTCGGTATCTCGGGTGGCGGCGATGCCATGGCGTGTCCCCTGCTTGCTTTGATTTGGTTGATCATGGCAAACGGGCGGAAATGGGACGAAATGCGGATACTATCGCGGCAAAAGACCCGTCGAGCATAAGCAAAACGCCCCACCCACAGGTGCGGGCAGGGCGTTTTGAATAAGTTTGATATGCAGGTTAGGCGGGCAGCATACCCTTTTCCTTAGCCAATTCCCGCATCCGCGATTGCAGCTTTTCGAATGCGCGCACTTCAATCTGGCGAATGCGTTCGCGGCTGACGCTATACTGCGTGGACAGGTCCTCTAGGGTGATCGTTTCTTCCGACAGGCGACGTTGCACAAGGATGTCACGCTCCCGCTCATTGAGGACTTCCATGGCGTCTTCCATAAGCGACAAGCGCGCCTTCATCTCATCACTTTCGGCATAGTCGCCAGCGGTGTCCGCGCTGTCATCCTCAAGCCAATCCTGCCATTCTGTTGCGCCCTCACCATCGGCCGAAATCATCGCATTGAGCGAGGCATCGCCCCCAGACATGCGTCGGTTCATGGAGATCACTTCGGTCTCGGTCACGCCCAGATCAGTGGCAATCCGCTTCACGTTTTCGGGGCGCATATCGCCGTCTTCCAACGCGCCGATGCGGGCCTTGGCTTTGCGCAGGTTAAAGAACAGTTTCTTTTGGGCCGAGGTCGTGCCGAGTTTTACAAGGCTCCATGACCGCAGGATGTATTCTTGGATCGAGGCGCGAATCCACCACATCGCATAGGTCGCAAGCCGAAAGCCCTTTTCGGGATCAAAGCGTTTTACGGCCTGCATCAAGCCGACATTCGCCTCAGAGATTACCTCGGCCTGCGGAAGTCCGTAGCCGCGATAGCCCATCGCAATTTTCGCAGCCAGGCGCAGGTGCGACGTCACCATTTGGTGTGCAGCGTCGGTGTCTTCTTCCTCAACCCAGCGTTTGGCGAGCATGTATTCTTGCTCTGGCTCCAGCATAGGGAACTTGCGAATTTCTTGCAGGTATCGGTTCAGTCCCTGTTCCGGCGACGGAGCGGGAAGATTGGCATAAGCGGACATGTTGGACATGGCGAAGCCCCCTGAATAGCATGTTAATTTCTTTTACTTTCCACTTAACGTGGGCAGCGGCTGAACGGTTTTCAAGTGGGGCTGATGGTTTTCGGCCCCGTGGCTCAGCAATATAGAGCCTGCGCTGGTGCGCTTCAATCGGACTGAAGCATAAGTAACGTGCGTGTGAGCACATGTGTGCCGCGGATTATGCCAGACCGCTTAACGCGTCGCGCAGTGCTTGCATATCCGCAGGCATGTCGGCTGCGAACCGCATGTCTTCTTGTGTGACAGGATGCACAAAGCCCAATTCAGCCGCGTGAAGCGCCTGTCGGGGGAAGCGGAGCACATCCTCTAGCCCTGGGTGAAGTTTGGGCAATTTGCGTCGCCCGCCATAGGTTTGATCCCCGATCAGGGCGTGCCCCGCATGGGCCATATGCACGCGAATTTGGTGAGTGCGCCCAGTTTCGAGCCAGCATTCGACCAAGGCGGCGGCACCAAAATCTTCAACAATCCGCACGCGCGTAACCGCATGGCGCCCACCCGTGAACAACACCGCCTGACGTTGCCGGTCCGTTTTGTGGCGGGCCAGCATAGTCGTGATTTTGAGGATGTTGCCGGGCTCAAAGCTGGTGCCCTTTGCGCCGCGCAGCCGTGGGTCTGAGGCGCTGGGCGTCCCATAACACAGCGCAAGGTAGCGGCGATGAACGGTGTGTTTCTCAAACTGCTTGGCCAGCCCGTGGTGGGCGGCGTCTGATTTGGCGACCACAAGCAACCCGCTGGTGTCTTTGTCGATACGGTGCACGATGCCGGGGCGCTTTTCACCGCCGACCCCCGATAAACGCCCATCAAAGTGATGCAAAAGTGCGTTCACCAATGTCCCGCCGGGGGAGCCGGGGGCAGGGTGGACGACCATGCCAACAGGTTTGTGGATCACGATCAGATCGTCATCTTCATGCCGAATATCGAGGGGGATGTCCTCTGGCTTGGTCTCTAGGTCTTGGGTGATTTCGACGGTGATTGCGATCTCGTCACCTTCAGTCAATTTCGATCGCGGATCGGTCACAACCGTCCCGTTGACCTGCACGGCTGCGTCCGCCACCAAACGCGCAAGCCGCGACCGGCTGAGGTGGGCTTGCTCTGGCACATCGCGCGCGATCGCCTTATCAAGACGGGCAGGGGGATTTTCCCTGATAACAAAGGTAACGCGTGTGTCTGCCAAAGACGATTTTCCTGAATTGCCGCCCCACCTTCGCCTGCTCAAAACGCTGGTGACGGTGTTGACGGGGGTGATGATCCTCGGCGTGATAGTCGTGGTCGGCCTGCTTGTCACGCGCTTCCCGGCCCCTGTAACCGCGCCGGATGCATTACAGTTGCCCGATGGGGCCGTTGTGCAGGCTGTTACACAAGGTCATGGCTGGTGGATCGTGGTAACCGAAGACGCTCGCGTGCTATTCTTCGGAAGCGACGGGGTGCTTCGCCAAGAGGTTCCGTTGACGGGCCAATAGTTTAGCTTCGATCTGGAACAATGCAAACATGGGCCTGTTCAATATTACAGGCTGTAGGCTGAATAGTGGTATTTGGACAGTGCGGATTTGTCGTCGATGCTCAAGCATTGCATTGGAAAAGTGTGGTCGTCTTCGAGCGACTCGTGGTTTCAATGAGCACTTTTGAAGGGACAAACGCGTTGAGGGTCGCAAGTGGGTAGGTGGTTGCACCCTTGCTCCGAAAAACGAGGTTTTATGGGCTTACCGTTCGTGACGCCCATTATCTTGCCAAGCGCTGATAATGCCGCGCATAAATCCTATGTTTTTCGAACGCTTCCTTTTGGATAGTAAATTGTCAGGTTCAAACAATTTTAGTATCGCGACCCGAAATGTACTCAGTCTTGGCCTGGGGTGACCGTACTTCCCCAGCGCGTAAACGCGCGAACGCGCTGAATAATAGGCTTTGAAAGCTGCGATTTCAGGCGACCGGGGCGAGCCGTGCCCGCTGAGGTGAACGACCTTTGCATTATGGCAATACATGAGCGGGCCGTGTTCTCGTAACCGCAACGATAAGTCATCATCTTCATGATACATAAAGATAGCGGGATCAAAGCCACCAATATTCTCAAACAAAGTCCTACGACAGAGAATCGCCGAACCTGATAGTACGCTCACTTCGGAGTCGCTCGTGGGTATTGGACCTTTGAGCCGTTCGCGTGGCTTGATCTTTGACCCACGACGAAAACTCTGCCCCCCTTTTGAGTCTAGTATCCTTGGGTTAAAGGCACTGGCTTTTGGATATTTTTCAGCGGCCTCAAGAAGTGCCTCAAGAGCGCCTGGTTGCAGTTCCGCATCAGGGTTGAGAAATAACAAAAACTCGGTTTCGGCTCCTGCTGCACCTTGATTGCACGCAACGCCAAACCCAACATTCTCGTCGTTTAGTTTGAGTGTTACCCCGTGAGCAGCAGCCAATTCCTGTAACGCATCCGTCTCTGGTGACGCATTGTCTACCAAAATAACGGGAGTATCTGCATGGATGCTACTCAACATCGTTGGAAGAACCGCCATACTATTGTGACAGACAGTTATTATTGAGACTTTCGTATTGGACAAGGTTCAGCTCCTTCTTGCAAGTCGCAGTGGCTTTCACGGAGAAACGAGAAAGCTTGGGTCCTATCCTTCCGATAGAAGACGCTGGTAGATTTCATTGATCGCGTTGGCTTCGTGCGCGATTTGATGCTGTTCGACAGCCTTCAGCCGGGCGGCTTTCGCCATTGCGTTGCGCAATGCGGCATCCTTCATCAGCTTATCTGTCGCTTCAATCAGCTGTGGAACGTCGTTAGGAGGCACTAAAAACCCTGTCTCATTGGTCGCGATCAAATCTTCGAAAGCGCCAACACGCGTCGCGACAACCGGCACACCGCACGACATGGCTTCAAGAGGTGTAAGGCCAAAGCCTTCCCAGCGTTGCGGTGCCATGTAAATATCGATGGCCCGAAACCACGGCGCGATCGTAAAGTCTTTGTCCTCGGGCAGAATTCGCAAGCGATCAGCAAGATCTGCCGCACCAATCTTACGCTTTAATTCATCGACGAAGGCTTGCTGTTCACGCGTTACCCCGCCCATGATGATCCCTTGGGCCGTCGGATGACGATGTAAAAGATCAATCATAGCCTCAACAAAAAGATCGGTTCCTTTTTGGGCCCTGATGCGTCCAAAACAGCCAACTATCAATGCATTGGGATCAAGGCCGAGCTTTATCCGCAAAGCCCGACGATCCGGAGCCGGGGCAAACTCGTGCGTATCAATTCCGTGCAAGACAACTGTTGCGGGAACCCCTAGGTATGACTTTGCCTTCCCAGAGGCCGCAATAACCGCATCCATGCGACGGATAAGCCAGCGAGAATATCCACTGTGACGCCGCTGTGCCGCTGAGGTAAAAACCAGCTTCAATTTCTTGCGTAAAACATACTTTAGAAGCATGCCGGCCAACATTTCGATGTTTCTGCGAGAATGCCATACGCGGTAGCCAGAGGGGCCTGAACGTGATAGAAATGGCAGCCTTGCGAGCGAAAATTGTGGAATATCGCCTGGCAAGACCGGCCCAGTCGTTGCGATTGCGATCGTTTCTGCCTGCACGGGCACAAGCCGAAAAACAGTTGAGGATACACCTGAGTAACGGCGCTTCAGGTTCGGGGCGATGATGTCAATGGTATTAGGGTTAACCTTCATGCTTAGATCCTGTTTGCCGACGCTCGGGGTTAACTTGCGGCCTAATGAAACACGCCGTTAAATGCCATAGAAAATTACACTTTTTGATAGGCGACACTTGACGGCGCAATTCAGCTAGATCTGAAATTACAATTTGTAGTATTTCTTGAGCACCCTGGGTGGTATGGTTTTTGCCTTTAGTGGATCTGCAACGAGGTCCGCCCAAGAACGTGTGTTGCAACTATTATCTTACTCGGCTTCGGTATGCAGTTCATAACGCGCTACGTTGTCCTCAAGATCGTTCAAAGCAATTTTTGAAAATTTAGCGTTATTTGGCCTTCCCTTCTGATAGGAGGCACACCTGCCAATAAAGTAGCATCGAAACTAAAAAACCATCACCTGATGCGCGTGAGATCGTCGATATCATTTTCTATTTACTGAAGATGGGTTTGCTGATCATTCTGGGCTACCGCGACGAGTTTCGGACGCTGACGTGATCTGCGCTTTGTGGTCTGCTGATCTTTTTCACGAAGGAGACCAGATATGTCGTCTTGGAAGTGAAAACATTACCATAATTTAAAGCTCGGGTTGTGTCGGAGGTGTTGTAAGGCGAGAAGACGGTCAGCGGGTTGGCCAATCGGTTTGGCGTACATCCGACGATGATACATCAATGGAAGCGGGCCCTGCTTGCAGGTGTACCTAGCGTATTTGAGCGCGGCGGCCGAAGAAGAGCAGGTCAAAGACCTGTGCGCAAGATAGGGGGGGCAGTTGCCAACCTTTTTTGGAGCTGACAACTCAAGCTCTGGATCGGTGAGTAAGCGTAGGGGGATTGGAGCACACTTTTCGGCTCTATCTGTCAGAAAGCAGTGCGCCGTTTTGTCGATCTCGCGTTCGTTTTTTATTACCAATCGAAAGGCGAGGCCACCCCGAACCTTCACCTGATATGTTTGATTGGTAAACATTTTCTGGAGACGCTGTGTTACGGTGTGTGGTAGCTGACATGGGACCCGTGCAACTAGGACCACTTGGTGAGCGAGAACCGGAAACGAAAAACAGATCTGGCGCTTAATGCAGCTGATGGCTTTAATGCTCATCTACCAGAAGCCAACACAAGCAAGGCGGTTAAGAATCGCAATGTCTACCCTCACCTGATGCGTGGGTTGTGAATGGATTGGCCCATTCAGGTTTGGTGCGCCGGCATCAGCTATTTTCCCTTGCGGCGTGGGTTTCTCTATCTGATCGCTATGATCACTTGACACACATGCCGAGTGCTGGCTTGGCTTATACCAAACATGCTGGATGCTGGTTTCTGCGTCGTTGTGCTCAGCGCAGCGATTCACAAATTTGAGCCGTCAAACATAATGAACATGCGTCAAAGTTACCAGATCAAGTCTTTTGTTTGTAATGTCCTGTTGCGTCGCCCATCCATCCGCATTTCGATGGACGGCAAGGGTAGGTTCCTAAACGACATCTTGGTCGAACGGCTCCGGTGAGCACTGAAATACCATGTGCTCACCTGCATGCCTTGGAGACCGGATCAAAGGTCAAGGCAGACATCAGAAAATGGATCGAGTTCTGCAATGCTACCATTCACTTAGCGGGACGCCCTCAACCAGTGCTTCACTGGCAAGAATTTGATGCAACTAAACCTAATGAGCAAAAGCAAAGAGTAACTCAATTTACGTCAGTTACTCTACTCTACTGGGACGCAGTTCAACGGGTGAGAAGCACCTCGCCCAGAAAATCCCCAAAGCCTCCCTGCAAGACCGGGTTACTAGCAGGGTTACGTTGCAGACCCGTGCAGTCGGAAACTTTTGGCAATGGCGAGCAGTCATGCAGGCCCGCCATTAACCGGAATTAAAGAATTTGATCCCGGTCCAGCCTGTTAGCTGCCAGTGTACTGCGACTTATGGCCCTAAGAAGGGCACAAGCAAGTGAAGCGTTCCGTCAAATTGGCAATTACCTCATGCAGTCGGATTTGTTCTTTTACGAAAGCACGAGGTAAATAAACCGATAGTGGTTACTCGACGCTGGCCATAGGCCTGTAACCAGCACGGCGGTTGGCGCAAAGGCAGCCTGAGTTAAGTTATGATCGAAAACGTGATTTGATCACGTTTTCGGAAAAGGCTGGAGGCTATTCAGGCCGCTCCTTGCGAGCCAGATCACCTCCCCCTTAGCTCTACTCGCATGCCAGCACGCTATTGCTAGGCCACGGATCAGCTGAGTGCAACGAGAGTAATCACGACGGTAATGGACGGGGAGACTTTTGCCTTCTATTCTACAACACTTTGGACTGCGAAATTGAGCCTGAAGCTATTGTGAGTTTTGATACCCTTGTGGCCCGCAAAGCCGCTGATTCCATCACTGCCCTTACGAACTAGGTCCTCTGGCTCATGCGCTTGCCGCCCTACACTTGCGAATAGAACCTGTTCGAGCAAGCTTCCTCACAGCTGAAAACACATCTGCGTGAGTCCTCTCACAGACCTGTTTGATACTATCAGTAAAGCCCGTGATATTTTCACGCCGGATAACTGTTGCAAGTATTTCGCAAATGCCGCTTATTCGCCCACATAAGAGCGCATTAATAGCAGTAGGCCATTGTGTGCGGACAGCGCCTAAGGCAAAACTAATTAAGACTTAATATTATTTTTATGTAGAGAGCTGATTGGCGGCAACTAGGGAACGACAAACGATGACAAAACGCAGCCTAACACCGAGCGGTCACGCCCGCATGATTGATCTACCCGTAATTTCAGATCCACGCGGCGACCTGACATTCGTGGAAGGAGGCAAACATGTCCCGTTTGATATTCGCCGTGTTTACTATCTTTATAACGTGCCGGTCGATGCAGACCGTGGCGGCCATGCTCACCGTGAGCTACAACAGGTTGTTTTTGCCCTATCCGGTAGCTTTCGAATCAGTGTCGATGATGGAAAGTCAAAGTCGGAATATGTGCTGCGCGATCCCAGACGCGGCCTTTACATCAACAAGCTGATCTGGCGTGAGATGGACAATTTCAGCCAAGGAGCGGTTTGTATGGTGTTGGCCTCGCATCCCTACGATGAAGCCGACTACTATCGTGACTATGACGATTTTCTCGCGGCTACCTACACCTGAACTCAAAGTAAGAATTTATATGACCAATATTCGCCGCAGCATTTTGAAGCGATTAGTCAAAGCCCAAACCCCACTTCTGACGGAAACTTATTTATCGCAAGCTATCTTGCGCACGCTCCGGTATGAACGCGCGGAGGCAGGGACATTTGGTGCCCATGCAGCGGGTACACTACCACCAGTTTTTCCGGCCTCATACAACGAGGTCGCAAAGCCCAAAGCGCTTTATGAAGACAAATTGATGCTGCGCGCGCCATTGCCGGTAGTCCAGCCTATCATCTTGAAAAATACACGGTTGGACCCCTACTCAGGGGCGATGCATAAGAAGAATGTCGCTCTTGTCTGGCAAAAGGAGCTGGATCAGAAACATCGGTTCAAACGGGAATTCGGGCGCTCCAGTTTGATTAAAGCAAATAACGTCGTCTATTTTAAATCCCCCGCAGAAAGCTACCTCACGCGAGGCCTCTGCGCCGTCGCACCGGGAGCAACCAACTGGTACCACTGGTTAATTGAGATCTTACCGACAATTATGCTGTTGCAAAACCTGCCTAAGGACTATGATCATTATCCATTGCTTGTGCCCCAGGAAGTCCTGTCAGGGGGTACTTTTAGGGAAGCCCTGGACCTTTTTGCCGGTAGGCGGTCGGTGATCGGTCTCGACCGTGATAAAAATTATCGCGTAGGCGAAATGGTGATCATCCCACCGCCTGTGTCTGGCCCCTTCAACATGCACGACCACCTGTGGCCCGAGCCTGAAGATTACATCAACAATATCGGTGTAATGCAGCAGTTTCGTACACAAACCCTCGAGCGCTTAGCTGTTACAGATAACGAACATAGCCCTAAGCGCCTTTTTTTTGCGCGCGCCCCTGGCACGCGGTCCTACAATCAAAATGATATTGTAGAGGTGGCACGCGCCAGAGGCTTCGTGATCATGCGCCCCGAAAAGCTAAGTTTCCGCGAGCAAGTGCAGATGATGTATAACGCCGATTTTGTAGCAGGCCCAAGCGGAGCAGCATGGGCCAACTCGATATTTATGCGTCCGGGCACTAAAAGCCTGATCTGGTCCTTAAAGGAATACGATGGCGCGTGTTTCTTTTCTAATCTGGGGCATGTCGCCGGCTGCCAGACCACATACTGCTTTGTCGATGCAGATGTTACCATAAGAAACAGTTACGAAGCCTTTAGTGCATCCTACGTGTTGACCCCAAAGGAGTTTTCCGACCACTTAGATGCGCTACTTTAGCGAAGTCAGCCGCTTATAAGAGTGGGAGCGTCTGGGGTGACAGGCAATGCTCCGTCGTTGTATTGTCGATTATAAAGCTTGAGGAACAGCCCCTTCTTTTCCAAAAGGTTGAATAGCGTGCCTTCCTCGGCCACTTTTCCGTCTGCGATCACCACAATCTTGTCGGCATTGATGACTGTGGACAGGCGGTGGGCAATGATAATCGTGGTGCGGCCTTGGGTCAGGCGGTCTAGGGCTTCCTTGACCAGATGCTCGCTTTCGGAATCGAGCGCACTAGTGGCCTCATCCATCAACAGTATGGGGCTGTCACGCAGGATGGCGCGGGCGATAGCCAAGCGCTGACGTTGGCCGCCAGATAGGCTTGAGCCGTTTTCCCCAATATCTGTGTCGTATCCGTTCTCCATCTTGAGGATAAATTCGTGGGCATTTGCATCCATAGCTGCCGCTATGATCGCCTCTTCAGTGGTTTCCGCGCAACCAAGAGCGATGTTCTGGCGGATAGTGCCAGCAAACAGAAAGGTATCTTGACCGACAAAGGCGATCTTCTCACGAAGGGAAGCAAAAGTTGCCTTTCGCAAATCACATCCATCAATCTCTATCGCTCCAGAGGTAGGATCATACATCCGCATGATTAAGTTCATGATCGTGGACTTACCACCACCTGAAGGCCCCACAAGAGCCGTCGTCCTGCCCGCCTCAAAGCTGATATCGAGGCCATCCAAGATGGTTTGGCCGCTTTGGTATTCAAAAGCTACATTATGGAACTGCACCGCGCTGGATCCCTCAGGTAGGTCCTGAGCGTCAGGATCTTGGGTGATGGAAATCGGCATGTCGATCACTTGATACATCATCCCCACACCAATCATCCCTGCCTCGACACTGACCCGCATTCGCGCCAAGCGCTTGGCTGGCTCGTAAGCCATCAATAAAGCTGTGACAAAAGACATCAGTTCACCGGGGGTGCTATTTGTTTCGCCAAACAGGTTGACCGCGCTCAAAGCAACGACAGCAGCAATCGCAAACCCGGACAAAGTTTCCATCAAGGGGCTAGTAGCAGCTTCAAGGCGGGCAATCGCATTTGCCCTATTTTCCACATTGCCGACGGCAACTTTCATCCGATCTGCCATTCGGTCTTCGAGAGCGAACGCTTTGACCACCCGGATGCCAACAGAAGTTTCCTGGATGACCTTGATTATCTCCGCCATGGAAGTCATTTCCGCTTCCATTATTTCACGCACACGTTTGAGGATCTTGCGGATCCCGAACAGGGCAATGGGGCCGAAGATCAGCGAAAACAACGAAAGGGTGGGTTGTTGATATACCATGACGGCAACCAGCCCTATTAGAGTAAGCAAATCTCGCACGAACCCCATAACGATTGTATCGATCACCCTGCGGGCTGCCTGCGCGGAATAAGTCACACGCATTAACAAATCCGAAGAATCCTGATCGTTGAAAAAAGACACTCCATGCGTAAGTATGCGATTGTAAAGGCGTCGTTGTTGGGTCGCGACGATGTTGTTTCCCGCTCTGCTCAGAAATACGACCTGAATATAGGTGGCAGCCCCTTTAATTGTGAAAATTAGAGCAACTGCCGCCGCCACCAGAAAGACCTGGGTTTTATCGTCGGATCCAATCATCGAGTCGATGATGTCGCGCATAATCCATGCAGTAAGCGCGGTGGTTGCTGCAATTGCAACCATTGCAGCAATCGCAATGCCATAATTGGGCAGTTGCAGGCGGAAGTTCTCACGCAGCAGTCGGATGACCATTTTGCCATTAATAGTAGCGATTACAGCTTTAAACATGTTTCTCTGCTATGGCTTCTTGTGCTAAGGGTTTTTTTCTAGATCTGAAAAAGGGCTGGGGTATGAGAGAGGGTAGCCGTCCAGTTTTGCAACTCGGCGTCACGACGCTTGCATTATGACTGCCATATGCCTCTTGATATCGCACTTAAATTGCTTGCGTTGATATTCAAAGAACACATCTTGATCAGATAGCCCAGTCTCTAACGCACCAAATCGTCGATGAAATGCCAGCGTGATATGATTATCGCGGCGTACGTCAAACACTGAGACTCTTTTAAACAGGATTTCAAAGCCAATTTTATAGATCAGAACCGCACTTTCCAACGCCGCCTTTGGAGGTTTGTTGCGATCCAGGATCCAGCTGCCCCATGTGAACCGGTCCGAAGTTATGTCGTACAAGCGCACCACACCGCAAGGCTGCTCGTCTTCGCGCCGCTTGATTAGGTAGTAATACTCTGAACCCGCTGCTTCACGGGCTTTATAGCGAGTGATCCAGTCCACCTGATCCTCCACGCTGCCTGTTACCGCAGATAGATGCGTGCTGTAGGCCTGGTCCATCCGCAAAGTGTGGATGTAGAGGGCGTCATGAGGCTGCACCAACCGTAGGGACAAAGACACACCGTCAACTTGCGAGAGATCACTATGCTGCATTCTGTAAACCTATTTGTTGTGCGCAATCTACTTTGCCCAGCCGAAGCTGCGCAAGTCGACTAACTTAGTGCATACAGAGCGTTGTACTAGATTGCAAAAATGTTATGGTTCGTCGACTATTGTGGAGAATAATATGGCAGCCATCCCCTTCCTTGATCTGCGCGCTGGATATCTGGCCCTTCAAGACGACATCGACGCCGCAGTGGCGCGCGTGGTCAACAGTGGTTGGTACATAATGGGCCCCGAAGTAGAGATATTCGAGGCAGCTTTTGCCGCTTTTTGTGGAGCAAGCCATTGCGCGGGTGTTGCCAATGGGCTGGATGCATTAGTTCTAAGTTTGCGCGCTCTTGGTGTGGGCCCCGGCCAAGAGGTGATCGTGCCCTCTAATACCTTCATTGCCACGTGGCTAGCCGTGTCTGCCGTAGGTGCCACGCCCATCCCGATCGAGCCTGATGCTCAGACCTACAATATGGATCCCGCCCTGCTTGAATCAGCAATCACGCCCCGAACGCGTGCTGTCATTGCGGTTCATCTTTACGGTCAACCTGCCGATCTGGATCCTATTCTGGCTGTGACCCGCGCGCGAAATTTGTTCCTGATCGAGGATGCCGCGCAAGCGCATGGTGCCACGTATAAAGACATCAGAGTAGGGGCGCACGGCGATGCTGTCTGTTGGAGTTTTTATCCCGGCAAGAACCTCGGTGCGATGGGAGATGCAGGGGCCGTCACAACTAACAATACCGATCTTGCCGAGCATATCAGCACTTTGCGCAACTATGGTTCGCGGGTGAAGTACGTTAACGAGGAACAGGGAACTAACAGCCGCCTTGACCCGATACAAGCGGCCGTGTTGGGGGTGAAGCTGACGCACCTTGATGAGTGGACGCAAGCCCGTCGCACTATTGCACGCCGTTACAGCGATGGATTGGCCGGGGTCACCACGCCGCACGTGCCCAACTGGGCTAATCCTGCCTGGCACCTATATGTAGTGCGCCACCCACGCCGAGATACCTTGATGCAGGTTTTGGCCGACGAGGGGATCGGCACCATGATCCATTACCCCATTCCGCCGCATCTTCAGGTAGCCTACGCTAAGTGTGGCTATACCAAAGGGATGTTTCCATTGGCCGAAACATTCGCCGACGACATGCTCAGCCTTCCTATCGGGCCACAAATGAGCCACGCCGATCAAGACAGGGTGATCGAAGCCGTGAACCGGATCGCACCGAAGCTATAGTACCACTCATGTCACACGCCACGCTTTCCTATATCCTTTTGACCTATAACCAAAGCGCAACCGTCGTTGAGGCGGTCAACAGCGCATTAGCCCAGACTGGGCCACCTTTGGAGATCGTCATCACCGATGACGCCTCCGTCGATGATACTTTTTCCAAAGTAGAAGCTGTAGTCGCGGGCTACACCGGGCCGCATACAATCATCCTGAACCGAAATGCGCAAAACCTTGGGCTGGCTGGCAATATCGAGAAGGCGCACCAACTCAGTGGCGGCGATATTCTTATTGCCGCCGCAGGCGATGACATTTCTCTGCCGCATCGCGCCGAACGCATTGCAAGGGCATTCGCAGCGGAAGCGTCACCTTTACTGGTATGTTCCCATGCGCATGTCATAGGAGCGGATGGCGTGGAGCTTGAGGGAGAGTTCCACAGGGCAACATTTTATCACACAACCGATACTGCGAAAATCGCACGATCCAAATCACTTTATATAGGAGCTACTGGCGCATGGCACCGCAGCCTTTATGAACGCTACGGCGCTCTTGACGCCGACGCCTACGAAGATCTGGTGCTGGGCTTTCGTGCCGCGCTGGAGGAGAAAATCTGCGTCTTGCCGGAGCGTTTGGTGAAATATCGTCTTGGCTTGGGCATAACCAGCGCCGACAGGTACGACATGGAGCCGGTAGGGTTTACCTCAAGGCGCGCCCACTCGTTCGCTGTGGCCACTGCCGTAATGCGCCAGCGCATCAGAGATGCTCTAGAGTTTGGGTTGCCTAGGCAGCATCCGGTATTAGAGGTTTTGCGTGTAGAGGCCCAAAAGGCCGCGCTGGGGCAGGCCTATTATGCTGGCAGCTTTACGAAGTCCTTCGTGGCGCATCCGCTACTTGGATTGTATGTCCTGCACAAGGAACGGCGACACTTGCGTAAATTCAAACGCGCTGCAAAGCGGGCCTCCTATGGTTGATATTACCGTCGTTTTGCCAATTCATAATGGTGCATACTTTTTGCGAGAGACATTGGAGGCTCTCAGCCGGCAAAGTTTTCATAGATTTGAGGTTCTGTGCATCGACGATTGCTCAAGTGATATCAGCCCAGATATTCTGCTTGCCCATGCTAGCAAAGACCATCGGTTCAAATATCTGCATACCGGCACCAATTTGGGGAGTGCAGCCAAGGCCGTGAACTTTGCCGCCGCTCACGCCCGCGGTGCGCGGTTTGTCTACAGCTCGCAGGATGATTTATTTTCCCCAGATTGGTTGGAAAAATTGCACACCCGCGCGCAGGAAACTGGCGCAGATGCCGTCGTGCCAGACGTCGAATACTATTACGAAAATCGCACAAATCAACGCAAAGCTCCACGCAGGATTACAGGCTTTCGTGGAGACCACGATGCACGCCTTACAGGGCACGAGGCCTTTGTCGCGTCTCTCGACTGGACCATCCCTGGCAATGCCCTGTGGCCGATATCATTCCTGAAAGACAAGGGGTTCACTACGTTTGGAGCTTTTGCAGACGAGTATACAGCACGGACATTTTTTTTGGCATGCAGGGAGGTTGTATTCTGTGATGGGGTGTTTTTTTACCGGCAGGATAATCCGGGCGCGGTCACCAAAAAACCGGGGCGGATGCGACTGGATGAAGCTGAAAATGCTTTGATGGTATGGCGCTTAGCTAAAGATTCGGCATGCTCTGTAGTGCATGGCCCGTGCGCGTTGCGAGCCATGCGCACAGTCATTCGAATGCAGGGGATAATTATCAACAACCCCTCTTTGAGTGGAGAGTATGCTCGCATGTTAGCAAATTGGCGTCAGATGCAAACAACCGAATTCCGTGCATCTCTTTTAGAAGGATTGCAGTTAACTGGCAGCCCGGTTAAAAAGTCACTCTATGCCTGCGCACAAGGATCGAAGTGGTTTTTTTTATTTTTGGCCAATCTTTCGGCATATGCCGCTCGACGTCGCCAAAAAATGAATATTAGTGATAGCGACCGGCGTTCATACGGCAAGAATATTTTCTAGGCGCCTTTATAGGTTATGCTATTTAGAAGCAGTGCTAATGCTAAAATCGCTCCTGGACTGAAGTCATTGAAGTATTTCCAAACTGGACGATGACTTGGTCTTTCAAATACATTTTCAATTCTTTGGATGATCCCTCGTGCTTGACAGGTAGAGACTTCGAGTATCCTGCCGTTAAACTGCATCCCAGTAGTCGGAGAGTGTTTGGCGTAAATTAAGTTACCCTTTGCTTATGCTCATTAGGTATGGTTGCATCAAATTCTTGCCAGTGAATCAGCTTTGTTGCACAAATGGTGTGAGGGATTCACTGTCTGAATCCAGCTGGG
>NZ_CEZFMW010000051.1:0-24354 GCF_982993085.1 Thalassobacter sp.
AGATGAGGTTATTGCGGGTTTAGCGAGCCGCGCGGGCCTTGGAAAGGGCACGCAGGTCAATAGAAGCTTTGCGGGTCGATATCGATTGAAAGACGCAATGAGGGTGGCAATTTTAGCGCGCCAACCCACTGCGACAGCGCCGACTGGAGCGGCGTACCCTTGGCCGCCTTGACCAACAGCCGCACCCGATGTCGTCCGCGAATACGCGAAATCGGTGCGGGTGCTGGCCCGTAAACGGCCGCGCCCAGCGCGTGAAGCGGCCCCGCATTGCGCGCCAATGCAGTGCCCACATCAAACGCGACCTGCGGATCGGGGTCCGAGATCACGACCCCCGCCATGCGACCAAAGGGCGGCATTCCGGCTTCGCGCCGCTCAGCGGCTTCGGCCCCCCAAAACGCTTCTTCGTCGCCTGTCAGGATGGCGCGGATTACGGGGTGCTCTGGCTGAAATGTTTGCAGCAACGCCGTGCCGCGCCGCGATGACCGCCCAGCGCGGCCCGCAACCTGACGCATCAACTGAAACGTCCGCTCAGCTGCGCGCAGGTCTGAGCCTTGCAGGCCCAAATCCGCATCGATCACCCCCACCAGCGTCAGCAGCGGAAAGTTGTGCCCCTTGGCCACCAGCTGTGTGCCGATGATCAGATCCGCGCCACCATTAGCGATGTCTTCGATCTGCGCCTTAAGCGCCCGGGCGGAGCTGAACAAATCTGAGCTGAGCACCGCAAGCCGCGCATCGGGAAACAACTCAGCGGCTTCTTCGGCCATTCGTTCAACACCTGGGCCAACGGGAGCCAGCCGATCCTCGGCCTCACACGATGGGCAAGCTGTCGGAATAGGTGTGCTTTCACCGCATTGATGGCACATCAGCCGCTTTAGGAATCGGTGCTCAACCATGCGTGCATCGCATTGCGTGCAGGCCACTTGTTGCCCGCACGCACGGCACAATGTTACCGGCGCATAGCCCCGGCGGTTAAGGAAAATCAGCGCCTGCTCACCGGCATCAATCCGCGCTTGGATCGCGCTTTGCAGCGTGGGCGACACCCAGCGCCCACCGGGCAAATCCTCGCTTCGCATATCAATGGCACGCATTTCGGGCATGACAGCATCCCCAAACCGGGACGTCAAATCAAGCCGCGTGTATTTTCCGGCCTCCGCGTTCGCCCAAGTTTCGAGCGAAGGCGTGGCCGAGGCCAAAACCACTTGCGCGCTGCACAGCGACGCGCGCAAGACAGCCATATCGCGGGCGTTATAGAGTACCCCGTCTTCTTGTTTGTATGACGTGTCGTGCTCTTCATCCACCACGATCAACCCCAAATCCCGAAACGGCAGGAACAGCGCAGACCGCGCCCCCACCACGAATTGCGCGCCACCCTCGCCCACCATCCGCCAACAGCGACGGCGTTCCGTCATAGTTACGCCTGAGTGCCATTCGGCAGGTTTGGCACCGAATCGTTCCTCTACCCGGGTGAGGAATTCAGCCGTCAGTGCGATTTCAGGCAGCAGCACCAACGCCTGTCGTCCTTGGGCCAGACAGGCAGCCACGGCCTCTAGGTATACTTCGGTCTTGCCTGACCCGGTCACCCCCTTGAGCAAGGTCGTGCCATAGGTGCCGGATCGGGCAGCGACGGCCAGCGCCTCGGCGGCTGAGGCCTGATCCGGGGCCAGCGACTTGCTGGGCAGGCTGGGATCAAGCGGCACATAGGCCGCGTCGCGTGGCGTGTCTTCCTCCCGCACGGCGCCTTGTTTCACAAGGCCTTTGATAACCGAGGACGTGACGCCAGCGTGTTCGGCCAATTCGCTTAGCGTAAAGGAAAGCCCCCCGTATTCCTCAAGAACTGCCAAGACTTTTTCGCGCGGGGCGGTCATCCTATCCGGCGTGAGGTCACCCAAACGATAGACCTTTTGCATGGATACCGGGTTGCTGAGGCCCGGAACACGGGTGGCCAGCCGCAACATCGCGGGCAGTGAGGTTAACGTGTAGCTTGCCGCCTTTTCGATGAATGCGCGCAGCTCGGCGCGCATGGGTGCGGCCTCCAACACCCGGATCGCGGCGCGCACCTTGGCGATATCCCAGTCACCACGCCCCGCCCCCCAGACAACGCCCAGCACTTTGCGCGGCCCCAAGGGCACCTCGATAAATGCACCCAGCCAGCAGCCTCCCTCGGGGGCTTTGTAGTCCAACACACGGTCCAGCGGCTGGGTCGTCAGCACGCCAATAAGCGTGCCGGCGGGAAAGAAATCGGGCGTATCCATCCTCTAGGCGCGGCGCAGTGCGGCCGTGGCCACGCCCATCGCCACAAGCGTCGCCCCACCGAGCCGCGTCAGCCCTCGCAACACCGACGGGCGCGCGATTGCCACCCGCATCCGATCCGCAAGCAAGGCGTACAAAAGCGCATTCAGGAAACCGATACCCACAAAGGTCGCGATCAGAATGACAAACTGCGGCAGCAATGGTGCCTCGGGACGCATGAACTGCGGCACAAACGCGATGAAGAACGCGATAGATTTCGGGTTCAGCGCCGTAACCGCCGCCGCATGGCCAAAAATCTCTGCGGGCCGGGCGCGGCCCGGGGCTTCAAGCGCGCCGGGCGCAGCTTCGGCCGCTGACATAAACAGCTTCACCCCCAGAAAGACCAAATAGGCCGCCCCAATCCATTTCAGCACCGTGAACAGCGTAGCTGATGCAAGAACCAGCGCCCCAAGCCCCACCAGCGACGCAGTCATCGCAACCAAATCGCCCAAAGCAACGCCCCCCGCAGAGGCAACCGCAACCCTACGCCCTTGGCTTAGCGCGTAGCTGACCACCAACAGCACCGTTGGACCCGGGATGATGCACAGCACCGTTGAGGCCACAACGAACGCAAGCCAAAGATCGAGAGGCATAAGGTGGTCCTTTCGCAAAACCGGGGGTGTATCTCAGCGCGTATTTCGCTAGGAGTGTGCGCAAATCATACCACCGCCCTTGAAAGAAGGAAGCGCGCCCATGAAATTCTTCGTAGATACCGCCGAGATTGACGCCATCGCAGAGCTGAACGACCTGGGCATGGTCGACGGCGTCACCACCAACCCCTCTCTGATCATGAAATCAGGCCGCGACATCATCGAAGTCACGCGTGAGATCTGTGCATTGGTCGAAGGCCCTGTGAGCGCCGAGGTCGTCGCGACAGAAGCCGAAGACATGATCAAAGAAGGCCTGAAGCTGGCCGAGATCGCCGAAAACATCGCGATCAAGGTGCCACTGACATGGGATGGTCTCAAGGCATGCAAAGTGTTCTCGGATGCCGGCCACATGGTCAACGTCACGCTCTGCTTTTCGGCCAACCAAGCACTCCTGGCGGCAAAAGCTGGTGCCACATTCATCTCGCCATTCATCGGGCGTTTGGATGACATCAACATCGACGGCATGGAGCTGATCGAAGACATCCGCACGATCTACGACAACTTCGGCTTTGACACGCAGATCCTTGCAGCGTCCATCCGCTCGGCCAACCACATGAAAGACGCAGCCCTCGTAGGCGCCGATGTGGCCACAGCCCCCCCTGCCGTGATCAAGTCGATGATCAAGCACCCCCTGACGGACGCGGGCCTTGCCGCATTCATGAAGGACTGGGAAAAGACTGGCCAGAAAATCGTCTGACATGCTATAACTGCTCTCAAATTCACGGCGAAAGACCGGAGAGCAGATGTCAGAGCAGGCCAGCGCCAACAAGGATTGGCGCACGATCGTATTGTCCGATCCCGATGTGATATTGGAAGACCGCGACGTGATGCGCGCCCTGATTGCTGCCAATGAGCGGCAATTGGGGGGTAACATCGTTGATATGCGCGGTCTTGCCATGGAGCGGCTGGAAACCCGACTGGATCGGTTAGAAGACACGCACCGCAGCGTGATCGCCGCTGCATATGAAAACCTCGCTGGTACCAATCAAGTTCACCGCGCAATCCTGAAATTGCTGGATCACGCCGAGTTTGAGCCGTTTCTGCAAAGCCTCGGCGGTGAGGTGATGGATATTCTGCGGGTAGATCGCATTCGCCTTGTACTCGAAAGCCCCGAGGCCCGCGACGCGGCTGTCGCTCCCCCATCCGCTGTGTCTGATTTGCTAAGCATCGTCGCACCCGGCTTTATCGCGAATTACCTCACGGCAGGACGAGATATGCCACAGCGGCAGGTCACCCTGCGAGACGTTGGCACTGCGAACGCTTCGGTCTACGGGCCGGATGCGGAATACATTCGCTCCGAAGCGTTGCTAAAGCTGGACCTTGGGCCGGGGCGATTGCCGGGCCTTTTGGCCATGGGCGCAGAAGATCCCAACCAATTCCGCAGCAATCAAGGGACGGACCTGTTGTCTTTCTTCACTGGCGTGTTCGAACGGACGATGCGCCAGCATTTGGCGTGAGCCTGTCGATCAGCCCCGCAGCGCGTGATGCGCTTGCCAATTGGCTTGATCACATTCGCGCCCTTGACAACGCCGCCGAAAATACCCTTCGGGCCTATCAAACCGATGTGCTCGACTTTTTGTCGTTCATGACAGGGCACAAAGGGGCCGCTGACGGGCTTGGCCCCCTTTTGCGAATAACCCAAAGCGACATGCGGGCGTGGATGGCACATGCGCGCGGGCGCGGTGTTGCGGCCCGGTCGCTCGCACGCTCTCTTTCGGCTGTAAAAACCTTTTACCGCTGGTTGGGGGAGCGGGAGGGCCATGAACCCACGGCAGTCTTGGCCACGCGCGCGCCAAAGTTCCGCAAAAAATTGCCCCGACCTTTGTCGCCCGACGCAGCCAAAGCCATGCTCGACACCGTTGGCGTCCAAAACACAACGCCGTGGATCGCAGCGCGGGATATGGCTGTGGTTACGCTGCTGTACGGGTGTGGGCTGCGCATATCGGAGGCTCTAAGCCTGACCGGGGCAAGCGTACCGTTACCCGAAGTTTTGCGCATCAAAGGCAAAGGCGGCAAAGAGCGGATCGTCCCAGTTTTACCTGTCGCGCGCGACGCGGTGAACGACTATGTCCGCGACTGCCCACATGATTTGGCGGCTGATACACCGCTGTTCCGTGGGGCACGAGGCGGGCCGCTATCAGCGCGGGCCATATCGGGGGTCGTGGCCTCGGTCCGGATGCAGTTGGGCCTGCCTGCAACCGCAACCCCACACGCGCTGCGACACAGCTTTGCGACACATCTGCTCGAAGCAGGCGGTGACCTGCGTGCGATCCAAGAATTACTTGGCCATGCTTCACTCAGCACAACGCAAGCCTATACCGCAGTCGATACCGCCCGACTGATGGAAGTTTATGCCAAGGCCCATCCCCACGGGCAGGGTAGCGCCTAGCGGCTGTCCCTAAACATGCGAGCACCCTCACGCCATCGTGCGCAGAGGTGATGTGCACGGGCTTTAATTGCATGCTTGTCTGCAAAGACACATTCAATCAAATCGTAAGGGACAGACTATGATTAGGACATTTATTGCCGCCAGCGCGGTGATCTGCATCGCAGGTACCGCCCATGCCGCAGACACCTGCGTGATTGAGGGCGATCACTGGGATTTGGATGAAGCGGGCGTGACTGCCCTGTATGATTGTATGTCGGCGCGTATGGTCACGGGCTACACCAAGGGCGACGACCCCGTGGCGCCCGCTTATCGCGACTGGACCCAGACAGCCACGCGCGCCGCCGTCGCCGGAGCACATGGTGAGCGATTCTTGCTAACATTCGCAAATGACATCGCAGCCCCCGAATACCTGAGGTTCGCATCCGAGGACGTCGAGATTCCCGTAGGCGGTGTATTGGCCAAGGAATCCATCAAAATCGGCAAGGAAGGCAAAGCCCGCGTCGGTCCGTTGTTTATCATGACAAAGGTTGGGCTAGACGACGCCCCGGATACAGGTGGTTGGCTGTATTCAGGCGTGCAGCCCAACGGAAAGCCGCTGAAATTCAAACAAGCTTTCTGTCACGACTGCCACGTTGGTTGGGAAAGCCAAGACGCCCTTGCCTACCCGCTCGAAGAGGTCCGCGTTTCCGCCACGCAATAGGCCCGGTTGCCATAGACAGGGCGCAGTGGATCGGTCATTAAGCCACATGTCCGCTAAAAAAGACAAAGCCCGCGCCCTGTCAGTGCACCTTCTCACGGCCTCTGGGGCCGTTTTTGCTATGCTTGCGATGCTACAAGCCGTCGAGGCCAATTGGTCGATGATGTTTTTGTGGCTGCTGGTGGCGCTGTTCGTGGATGGGATCGATGGGCCCCTAGCCCGCCGGTATAACGTGACGCTGCATGCCGCGCGCTATGATGGTGTGCTGCTGGACCTAATCATCGACTATCTGACCTATGCCTTCATTCCCGCTTATGCGCTTTATGCATCGGGGCTTGTGCCCGGATGGTTGGGTTGGGGCGTGCTGATCGTGATCCCCTTTGCGTCGGCGATGTACTTTGCCGATACACGCATGAAAACTGACGACAAAAGCTTTCTTGGGTTTCCGGGATGTTGGAACATGGTTGCGCTGGTCAGCTTTGTGCTAAGCCCGCCTGCATGGCTGATCTTTGCTGTAACCGTCGCTCTCGCTTTGGCCATGTTTATGCCGCTAAAATTTGTCCACCCTACGCGCACCGTTCGTTGGCGCTGGGTGACGCTTCCGATTGCGAACCTATGGATGATATTGGGAATTTGGGCGACTTGGGTGCGGTTTGATCTGCCTCAGACCGCAGCCTTGGTGTTTACTGCCGCCAGCATTTATCTGCTGTGCGCAGGCATGGCCCATCAGGTGCTGGCGCCCCGACCAACCGCTCAGTTGGGTCAGCCGGGCGAGCACGCCAAATAAATCTTACTCAGGCCGCTTGCGGATGATGTTCGAAAACTTTTCAAACACTGCGCCACTTGCCGCGACCACGTGACCGTCGTTGAGCAAATCTTGCTCAGCACGGATCGGCTCAACAAGGCCGCCGGCTTCACGCACCAACAGAACACCACCGGCAATGTCCCAAATCTTGAGACCACGCTCCCAGTAGCCGTCGTACCGACCAGCAGCCACATACGCGAGGTCGAGCGAAGCTGCCCCCCAACGGCGCACACCGGCACAGACGGGCAAAAGCCGACCAAGGTCTGACAGAGCTGCGGGCAAATACTTACTACCAGCAAAGGGCAAGCCCGTGGCGTAGACCGTTTCAATCATCTTGGTCCGTTGCGTCACACGAAGACGCTGGCTGTCATTGAGCCAAGCACCTTGGCCCTTTTCAGCATAGAACATTTCGTCCTTAGCGGGGTCATAGACCACGGCCGCGACGATCTGGCCTTTATGCTCCAGCGCGATAGATACGGCCCAGTGCGGCATCCCGTGCAGATAGTTCGTGGTGCCGTCGAGCGGGTCTACGATCCAACGGCGGGTTGGGTCTTCACCCTCTTTTTCGCCGCTTTCTTCGCCCAGAAAACCATACGACGGGCGCGCCGCCATCAGTTCTTCTTCGATGATCTCCTCGGCCCGCTTGTCGGCGCGGCTGACAAAGTCGCCTGCACCTTTCATCGTCACGGTCAGGGCTTCGACTTCGCGAAAGTCCTTTACCAGCGATCGCCCGGCTTTGCGCGCGGCTTTGATCATCACATTGAGATTTGCGCTACCTTGCATGGGCTCGGTCCTTGGATCAGGGGGGTCAGGCGCGGGCTATAGACCGCTGAGAGCCTACGCTCAAGGCTTATCTCCGCGCTGCAATTTTACGGGCTCCGTTCGCATTAGGCGAATGACATTGGCCATAAAGGGTTTGGCCGCATCCGCGGTACGTACCGCGGCATAGAGACGTCGGGTCAGGCCACCTTGGGTCAGGGGGCGCGTGACATAGTCTGAATTGTAGCGCACCTCACGTACGACCCAATCCGGCAGGACCGCAACACCCCGATTGGAGGCGACCAACAACAAGATCACAGCCGTCAGTTCCACCTGCCGAACTGCCCGTGGCTCAACTCCGGCTGGGCGCAGAAACTGGCTAAATACATCCAGACGCGGACGTTCCACCGGATAGGTGATCAACAATTCATCGCGCAGATCCTCGGCCTCAATGAATTCTTTCTTCGCCAAAGGATGCTGACTAGAGGCGACGAATACCGGTTCATAATCAAACAGCGGCTGAAATTCGACGCCGGGCAGGCTTTCGGGGTCTGAAGACACGACCAGATCGACCTCCTCCCGCTCAAGTGCGGGGAGCGCCTGAAACTGTAGTCCGGGACGGATGTCCACGTCGATTTCGGGCCATGCACGGCGAAATTCCTCAAGCACGGGGAAAAGCCATTCAAAACAAGCATGACATTCAATCGCGATATGCAGGCGGCCAATTTTACCTGACTTCAGGGAACGGAATTCTTCTTGCAGGGCTTCGATTTCGGGCAGGACCCGTTCAGCCAATCGCAGCAACCGAATCCCCGCCGGGGATAGCTTCATCGGCTTGGAGCGTCGCACGAATAGCTCCAGCCCGGCCTGATCCTCTAGCCCCTTTACCTGATGGGATAGGGCAGATTGCGTTATGTTCAGGCGATCTGCCGCCGCAGAAAGCCCACCGCAATCGTGGATCGCCTTGATCGTGCGGAGGTGTCGAAATTCAAGATGCATGTGCGGCTCATGTAAATGATGAGTGTTATGAGTTTGATTCAATCGCAGGCATATGCGAAGACGCGATGCGACACAAGAAGGACCAAAACCGTCATGCCCGCCCCGACCGTCTCATTCGAATTCTTTCCGCCCCAATCACTGGAGGCTTCGTTTCGCCTATGGGACACGGTGCGCACATTGGCCCCTCTGGACCCAACGATGGTATCCGTCACCTATGGTGCAGGCGGTACGACACGGGCTTTGACACACGAAGCAGTGGCCACGATCCACAAGCACTATGGCCTACGGGTCGCCGCACACCTGACATGCGTGAACGCCACACGGGCCGAAACGCTCGAAATTGCGGACCAATACGCCGCAGCTGGCGTAACGGACATCGTAGCCCTGCGGGGCGATCCCCCCAAGGGTAGCGGCCAGTTCACGGCGCACCCAGATGGGTTTCGCCACTCCGTGGAATTGATTGAAGCTCTATCCAGCACGGGCAAATTCAACCTGCGTGTCGGCGCGTACCCGGACCGCCACCCCGAGGCTCAAAACGACATGGCCGATATCTTCTGGCTAAAAGCCAAGATCGATGCCGGTGCGTGCGAGGCTATTACGCAGTTCTTCTTTGAGCCTGAAACATTCCTGCGGTTCCGTGATAAATGTGCGGATGCAGGAATTTCTGCCCCGATTATCCCGGGCATCTTGCCAATCGAAAACTGGGCCGGCACCAAGCGGTTCGCCACGCGCTGCGGCACACCGGTACCACCCGAGTTGGACGCAGCATTCCAAACCGCAATCAGAGATGGCCGTGAGGAACTGATGTCTTTGGCACATGCAACAGAGCTGTGTTCAACCCTTATGGATGAAGGCGTTGATCACCTGCACTTCTATACCCTTAACAAGCCCGAGCTAACCCGGGATGTGTGTGCGGCACTAGGTGTGACGCCTCAGGTGAAGCTTGAGGAAGTTGCGTAAGTTTACGCTTACGCAACAACCCAAATCACCCAAAGCATACCATTTTGTGCGCATTGAGCATCAGCAATTGGAATAATTCCAATCCAATTGACACACCGCGGATTATGGGTCACGGATTTCGCTCTGTTTTTAAATGAGGCGCTACCATGATCCCCGCAGTTCTGCCGACGTATTCCCGGGCACCGCTGACCTTCGTCAAAGGCGAAGGCAGCTGGTTGATCGAGGCTGACGGGCGACGTTTCTTGGACATGGGCGCAGGCATCGCGGTGAATGTACTGGGTCATGCAAACCCTGCCCTTGTGGCGGCGCTGACTGATCAGGCAAGCGCGCTGTGGCACACATCAAACCTCTATCACATCCCACAGCAACAAACGCTGGCTGAACGGCTGGTAGAAGCAACATTCGCCGACACCGTATTCTTTACCAACTCGGGCACTGAATCGTGCGAGTTGGCGGTCAAGATGGTGCGCAAGTACTGGTCCGACAAAGGCCAACCTGAGCGGCACAAAATCATCGCGTTTACTGGCTCATTCCATGGCCGTTCCTCTGCGGGTATTGCCGCGGCCGGGTCGGAAAAGATGACAGCCGGGTTTGGCCCGTTGCTGCCGGGGTTCATCCACTTGGCCGTCGGTGACCATGACGCGCTTGAGGCCGCGATGCGCGCCCCCGATGTAGCCGGCGTCCTGATGGAGCCTGTGCAAGGCGAAGGCGGCATTATTCCCATTCCAGACGCCTGCCTCAAAGGCTTGCGCGATCTATGCGACGAAACTGGCGTTTTGATGATGCTGGATGAAGTGCAGTGCGGCATGGGTCGTACGGGCAAGCTATTTGCGCATGAATGGGCAGGGATCACGCCAGACATCATGATGGTGGCCAAAGGCATCGGCGGAGGCTTTCCTCTGGGTGCTGTATTGGCAACCGAAAACGCGGCCAGCGGCATGACGGCCGGCACCCACGGCTCCACCTACGGGGGCAACCCACTGGGATGTGCCGTCGGCAATGCCGTGATGGAAACCGTCGCTGACGATGCGTTCCTGGCAGACGTAAACCGCAAGGCCGCGCTCTTGCGTCAGGGCCTTGAAGCTTTGGTCGCGACCCATCCTTCCGTGTTTGAGACCGTTCGCGGCGCGGGCCTTATGATCGGGTTGAAATGCGCGGCCCCGAACATGGATGTCGTCAACGCGGCATACGCCGCTGAACTGATCGTCATTCCCGGCGGCGATAACGTGGTGCGCTTGTTGCCCGCGCTTAACCTGACGGACGCGGATATCGCCGAGGCGTTGACCCGCCTAGAGGCCACCGCAACCGCCCTTAGCGCGGCCTGATCGCCGCACCATTGAAACACAGCGCGGAGTATTGGGCCCACACGCCCCACCCCGCCGTCGATCCGAAGAACGCTTATGACTCATTTTATCGATATCAACAAAACTGATCCCGCCGACCTGCGGGCCATGCTTGACCAAGCCAGCGCAATGAAAACCGCACGCGCGGGCCTGCCCAAGGGTACACCGGATGCGGACCGCCCGCTGGAAAACCACATGGTCGCGTTGATCTTTGAAAAGCCCTCGACCCGGACCCGCGTGTCGTTTGATGTCGGCGTGCGCCAGATGGGCGGAGAAACGATGGTTTTGTCCGGGTCTGACATGCAGCTTGGGCACGGCGAAACCATCGCCGATACGGCCCGTGTGCTGTCGCGGTATGTCGACATGATCATGATCCGCACCTTTGAAGAAGACACCCTGCTTGAAATGGCCGAACACGCCACCGTGCCGGTGATCAACGGGCTGACGAACCGGACACACCCCTGCCAAATCATGGCGGATATCCTAACGTTTGAGGAACATCGTGGTCCTATCACGGGTAAAAAGGTGGCGTGGTGCGGCGATGGGAACAACGTGTTCGCTTCATTTGCCCATGCCGCTGGCCAGTTCGGCTTTGATCTGACGTTCTCGGGGCCCTCGACGCTGGACCCAGAAGCGGTTTTCTTGAATGAAGCCCGTGCCAAAGGCAGCACGATTGAGATCGAGCGTGACCCGTTCCGCGCTGTTGCGAATGCCGATCTGGTCGTCACGGATACGTGGGTTTCCATGCATGACAGCCAGACCGCGCGCGAACGTCGCCACAACCAGCTACGCCCCTATCAGGTCAACGCCGAGCTGATGCGTCATGCGAAACCCGACAGCCTGTTCATGCACTGCCTGCCCGCGCACCGAGATGAGGAAGCCACCTCTGAAGTAATGGATGGCCCGAATTCAGTCATCTTCGATGAGGCCGAAAATCGCCTGCACGCGCAAAAAGCCATCATGCGGTGGTGTCTTGGCCGCTGAAAACCGCGCTTTGGCCATGGCCTTTATGGTCGCGGCCACGGTTTTCATCGCAGCCACCACATTGCTGGCCAAGGCGCTGGGGACCGAAACGCTCGGCCCGCCTTTGCATCCGCTTCAAATCAGCCATGGGCGGTTCATTTTCGCATGGCTCGCAATCACCAGCGTCGTGTTGGTCCTGCGCCCGCAGCTGCGCGCAACGAACTTAAAACTCCACCTCGCGCGCACCACTTGTGGCTGGCTAGGTGTGACATTGATGTTTGCCGCTGTGGCCTCAATCCCGCTTCAGGATGCGACGGCGTTAAGCTTTTTGAACGTGGTGTTTTGCATGCTGCTTGCGATCCCCCTGCTGGGCGAACGTGTGGGCCCCGTCCGTTGGAGCGCAGCCTTTATTGCACTGATCGGGGCGATCGTCTTGTTACGTCCTGGAACAGGTGCATTGCAGATGGGCGCGTTTCTGGCGCTTGGGGCCGCCTTGATCATGGGGCTAGAGCTAATCTTTATCAAACGCCTTGCGGGGCGCGAAGGGCCGCTGACGATCTTATTCATCAACAATACGATCGGTGTTGTGATTTCTTCAATCGCCGTCAGTTTTGTTTGGGCACCCCCCAGCCCGATGCAATGGGCCGCGCTTGCAGGATTGGGCGTATTGATGGCCTGCGCACAGGCGTGTTTCGTGAACGCAATGTCGCGCGCTGACGCGAGCTTCATTACGCCATTCAGCTATTTAACACTGGTGTTTGCCGCTCTTTATGACGCTGCGCTATTTGGCGTCCTCCCCGACGCCACGAGCGTCCTGGGAGCAAGTATCATCATCGCCGGTGCCGCGCTTTTGGCATGGCGTGAGGCGCGGCTTAAGCCTTCAGCCGGTAGCCCGTCCGGAACATCCACCACCCCAAAGACGTAACAGCCGCCAACGCCAAAAGGATCACGCCCAGCCCCAAAACAGGCGAGCTGTCCGAAACACCAAGCGTGGCAAAGCGCACCCCGTCGATCAGGTAGAATACCGGATTTGCGTGGCTCAGCGTTTGCATAAATGGCGGTAGGCTATCGAGGCTGTAGAACGTGCCCGACAAAAAACTAAGCGGCATCACGATAAAGTTGGTAATTGCGGCCATTTGGTCAAACTTGTTCGCAAAAACGCCTGCAATGACACCAAGGGCACCCAAGAAAGCTCCGCCAAGAACAACGTACAATAGCCCCAAAAGCGGATGCGCCACACCGAGCCCAATCATCGGGAACAGAATGAGCGACACGCTGACCGCCACAAGTGCCCCGCGCAGGATACCACCAGCGAGGTAGCCAACCATCAACTCGCCTGCGGACAGGGGCGGCATTAGGGTGTCAACGATGTTGCCCTGAACCTTTGAGATCACAATCGAAGACGAAACATTGGCAAAGCTGTTCTGAATAACCGTCATCATCAAAATGCCGGGTGCAAGAAAGTGTACGAACGGCACGCCCATCACGTCGCCGCGACGTGTCCCGACCGCCAAGGAGAAAATTAACAAAAATAGGCCCGCCGTGATTAGCGGCGCCAAAAGTGTCTGGGTCCACACCGCCAGAAAACGCCGCGTTTCACGCCAACACAACGTATATAGTCCCAGCCAGTTGACCATTCCGAACCGACGGACGCCCAGATCACCAATCTCGTGTCTTGTCATTTGCCCTGTCCCTTGCCATATAACGTTCCCGGCGCTTGTAACCAGCCGTGCTCCAGTTACAATGGCGTAATCCTTGGGGCAACGGCCCCCAATTTGAGAGAGGCGCAATGTCCTGGACAGATGACCGCGTAGAACTGCTGAAAAAAATGTGGGGTGAAGGGCAAAGCGCCAGTCAGATCGCAAAAGAACTTGGCGGTGTGACCCGCAATGCGGTCATCGGCAAGGTGCACCGTCTTGGATTGTCTAACCGCAATCAAGGTACGGCTGCCAAACCGGCTGCAAAAGAAAAGGCTGCGCCCGCAGCTAAGGCCGCGCCGTCGAAGCCCGCCGCGGCTCCGCAGCCCGAGAAACGGCCTGAGCCCAAGACCGAAGCGGCTGTGCCCGTGTCGGCGGATCGCCCTGCGAACGTCACGCATTTGCGCAAGCAAATCGTGCCAGCGGGCCAACCCCTGCCGCCACAGCCATCGGCCAATGAAATCAGTCCAGAGGCTTTGGCCAAGGTCAACGAAATCGAAAAGTCGGCCAAAAAGCTGACCTTGATGGAGTTGACAGAGCGGACATGCAAGTGGCCTATCGGTGACCCGGCAACGCCTGATTTTTGGTTCTGTGGCCTGCCTTCGCAACAGGGCAAGCCCTATTGTGAAGCCCACGTTGGTGTGGCCTTCCAACCGATGTCATCGCGGCGCGATCGTCGCCGCTAGCCTGAGACGGCATTTGAATAAAAAAGGCGGGGCCACGCAATGCGGCCCTGCCTTTTTCATTTTGGCTCTGGCTCAATTGCCGCCGAAAAGCCCACCCAAGGCCTCGCGTACTTTGTCCTCGACCCGCTCCTTGATGGCGTCTTCAACGCTTTGACCATCTGTGACGCCTTCGGGTGTGATGTCCAATTCCTCGGCCAGCTTTTGTTGCAGCGCAGTACGTGCGTTATCCTCAATCGCGGCGCCATCAATGTTTAGCTGCTGAAGTGTCGCGGCCTCTAAGTCGGGGCGGATGCGCGGTGCGCTCCATGGTCCCGTGATACGCAGCGGCACCGAAATTCCCGCCCCTTCAGCGTTTTGCAACAATACGGGCACCACCGTTAGATCAAGGTTCTGGCTGCCCATATTGACTTGGCCCTGTGTCAGCGCCTCAAGCAAAGGGGCAGAAAGCGTCAGATCGTCTGTGTTTAACACCCCTTGGGTCAGCGAAAACTGACCTGCGATCCCGTCGAAAATCGTCCGCGCGCCTTCGCCCTGAAAGTTCAGATCAAAGTTGCGCATCATCCCCGCGAGATCGAGACCGAGGATCTCACCCCGCCCCACCGATACGTTGCCCGCCCCCTCAAGGCTGTTCATCAGGTCCGCCATCGACGCACCAACCCCAAGCACATTCACCGATGCATCAGCCTGTCCCAACAGCCGCTCAAAATCGAGGAACTCCGTCAGAAATGGCTGGGTCTGAAGCCCCGATAGCGCAAGGTTCACACGCGTTGACAGCCCGCCCCGACCGTTAACGATGACCTCACCAGCAATACTGCCGCCATAGGCCCGAATAGGCGCAAGCGTGATAACCGCCCGCGCGCGGTCCAGTACGAGGCGGGCTGAAACGGCATCAAGGGTAGCATCCCCCAAGCCAATCGCCCCAGTTGTCAGCACGATCTCGGCGTCCGCAAGACCCAGTGCACTGACGTCGATGGGGGTGGTGCTCCAACCACTGCTTGTGGTCGGGGCGGTGCTGGGCGCAGCATCACCGCCGGATTGCGCCGAGAGCGCGCTTAGATCCAGGCCAGGGCTATCAAGGGTGGCTAGAATTTTGGGGCGTTGTTCGCCAGGGAAAACGTCTACGTCGCCGCGCAGGCTGTTTCCATCGAGGCCCAACGTCATATCCCGCAAATGCAACGAGCCTTCCGTTGCTAAGGTCAGCCCTGTTTGTATGGATATCTGGTTACGGCCAAAGCCGTTGGGCAGGTCCGGAACCGTTTGCCCAAGGGCCGCAAACAGTGTCGCTCTCTCATCGCTTTGTGCGATCAACTGGCCCTCAAAGCCCACGGGCGACAGCCCCAATTTGCCCGTGGCAGAGGCCGTCGTGCCGCCGACTGCGACCTGCGCCTCAATGGGTGTCAAATCCCCGGCTAGCAAGCCCGCGACGCCATCTAGGGCAGTCTCAAAGCTAATGTCGGCTCCGTTATAAAGGGCGGAGCCTGAGGCTTCAGCCCGGCCTTGCAAGCTCGGTAGGGCCATGGTCAGATCCAACGCCTCTATACGGTGCTGCACATCCGCTTGGGCATCTGTGAATGAGACGGTGCCATTGATGATCCGGGCCTCTGCTAGGGATATTTCAGGAAGCGTCGCATCGTCGTCGCCTTGTGCAGGCGTGCCCGAAGCTACGGCGGCTGTCGGCGCAATGTCCCAATTAGCGCGTCCTTCAGCGGTCCGCTCTAGCAAGACAACGGGATCTATCAATTCCAAGCGATCCACAGAAACCGCGCCGCCCAAAAGATCCACTAACCCAACGCTGACATCCAGTCGTGCTGCCGTCAGCATGGGGCCTTGCGTCGACCAATCCGCATTGGCCAATGCGACGTCCTCAATCCGAACGCCAAGGCTGGGAAAAACCGTGGGACGTACCGATCCGTTGATCGTTAACGCCCGACCTGTCGCTTGTTCGAATTGGTCCGTGGCCAGTCGGGCGATCCGTTCGGTGGGCACGACAAAAAAAGCCCCGACCGCCAAGGCAACTAAGGCCAAAACGCCAATCACCAGTCTTTTGATCCACCGCATGGTGCACTCCTGATTAACCTTTACGTAAGCCTATCAGAGCCGCGCGACCAATCAATGGCACTGCGCGGCTAAGCGCGGGCCACCTGCTCAACAAAACGTGTACGGGCTGCGGGAAACGAACGCCCGCCCAGCGACGGCGCAAGATGTTGGGTCAGGAAATGCCCCGTCAGCGTCAGCGCTGCGCACGCGCCATCTAGTGTGACGGGGCCACCCAGTAGACACTCGGGCAAGGGCAGCAAACGGTCGGCCCATTCGCCTGCACCCATCCGGCTGACTGCGCGGCCCGTGCGCGGCGACACATAGGCCAAATCATTCGCGCCGCCCCCGTTGGCGCAGGCGTTCAAATCCAACCCAAAGCCCGTTTCCTCCAACAAGCGCAATTCCCAAAAAATATATGCGCTGAGCCAGCCTTGGCCGCTATGGATCGCGTCCGCAAGCGCCTCGGTCTCGGCCTGAAAATTTGGCAAATTCTCTCGCTCAGGCAGGCAAAAAGCGGACGTAGCACAAAGGCTAGACAGTGCCGACAGCCGCAAAGGGTCGTTAAGCACCCCCGCCATGCGAGAGCGGATAGGCTCGGCAGTAAAACTACCCATGTGACTTTCGAGGCGCGCGCGCCACGACACATCCAATTGCGCCCCCGGCTGCAAAATGGGGGCCAGCTTGCGTGATGTGCCCCCCCGGATCACGCCCAAATGACGCCCGTGCCCACGGGTAAAGATCTCTGCAATAACAGAGTTCTCTCCGTGTGGCCGAACCGCCAAAAGCATGCCCTGATCGCGCCAATCCATGCCCTGAAGTTAGGCGTTCAGATGTGGCGTGTCCAACAGATGTCGCCCTTGCCGATCCTCGACCTCTAGCACCCATAGATCCGGGTCGAACCCGCGCTGCCGCGACAGTGCAGCGTCGCAATCAGCCTCTGCCCCTCGGGTCAGTTCAACCCACTGCCGCGCACCTGTCATCAGGTCAAAACTACGCTGATAGACGCATGCATTGCCATCTAGGGTGTTAACCTTGACGAAAACCGCACCGGCCTGCGCATGGCCCTTTGCCACGACGAAACAGGGAATATCCAACATCTCAAGATGCTTGCGATAAGCAGACACCCAAAAATCCGAGGTCAGTCGGGTCAAGAATTGCCGTCCTTGAAATCAAGGCCCATCTCGGAATACCGCTCAGACTCCTCCAGCCAATTGGGCCGGACTTTGACCTGTAGGAATAGGTGAACGCGGCGACCAAGGAATTCTTCCAGTTCTTGGCGGGCAGATTGACTGACGCCTTTGATCGTCTCACCCTTGTTGCCCAAAACGATACCTTTGTGGCCGTCACGGATCACATAGATCAACTGGTCAATCCGGGCAGAGCCGTCTTTACGCTCTTCCCAATTGGTCGTCTCAACCGTCAACTGGTAGGGCAGCTCTTGGTGCAAACGCAGGGTCAGTTTTTCGCGCGTCATCTCTGCTGCGATCATCCGCATAGGCAAGTCGGCGATCTGATCTTCGGGATAAAGCCAAGGACCGGCCGGTAGGTTTTCGGCCAGCCATCCGCGCAGCGTGTCAACGCCATGGCCCTTCTCTGCCGAGATCATAAACGTCTCAACGAACGGGTAGCGGGCGTTCAGTTTTTCGGTCAGGCCCAGCAGGACCTCAGACTTGACGCGGTCAATTTTGTTGAGCGCAAGCGCCACCTTTTGGTTTGGTGAAATGCGCTCCTCAAGAGCCTCGATAATCGCCTCGACACCTTCGGTGAGGCCTCGGTGCGCCTCAACCAACAGCACGACAATTTCGGCGTCCGCAGCACCACCCCATGCGGCGGCAACCATCGCACGGTCCAAGCGACGGCGCGGGCGGAACAGGCCGGGCGTGTCCACGAAGACAAGCTGGCTTGGCCCCTCCATCGCGACACCGCGAATACGCGCCCGCGTGGTCTGGACCTTGTGCGTCACGATGGACACTTTGGCCCCCACCATGCGGTTCAGCAGCGTTGATTTGCCGGCATTCGGCTCCCCGATGAGGGCGATAAACCCGGCTTTTGTGTCAGCCATCATTCTTCTCCATCTGCGCCAAAAGCGCTTTGGCGGCGGCCTGCTCGGCGTGACGTTTGCTGCCCGCCGATGCCTGCGCGCGCGCACCATTATCCAATTGAGCCTCAATCAGGAAAACCGGCGCGTGGTCGGGTCCAGAACGTTTGAGCAAGGCATATGTCGGCGGTTGTAGGCGACGCGCCTGCGCCCATTCCTGCAACGCAGTCTTGGGGTCGCGCGCGTCCTCTTCGACCTGTGCGACCCGCTCCCCCCAAAGCCGAAGGACCAAGGCATGTGCGGCCTCGAACCCGCCGTCCAGATAGACGGCTGCAATCAAGGCTTCCATACCGTCGCCAAGCAGCGCATCCTTGCGACGACCCCCGGTCACCATCTCGGATTTACCTAGCTTTAGCACAGCCCCCAGATCGATTTGGCGGGCAACGGCAGCGCATGTTTCTTTGCGCACAAGCGCGTTGTAGCGCGGGGCCAATTGGCCCTCGGACGCGGCCTTATCCTCGGCCATCAACGCCTCGGCCATGACCAAGCCCAGCACCCGATCCCCCAAGAACTCAAGCCGTTGGTTATCAGGGCGCGATGCGCTTGAGATAGACGAGTGCGTCATCGCACGCACCAACAAATCAGGACGAGCAAAGACGTGCCCAATCCGGGCCTGAAACGCCGTCAGTTCGGCACTCAGCTTCACTCGATCGCCTTATAAAAACGGTCGCCGCGCCACGTCCAGAAATAGATCATCCGGTCGCCAGCAGACGAGAACATCACCCGATCCGCACGGCCGATCAGGTACTCAAACGGGACCATCCCAACCCCGCCCTGCGCCTGCGTAAAGCGGCTGTCCTGCGAGTTATCACGGTTATCACCCATGAAAAAATAGTTACCCTCAGGTACCACGAAGGCCGGCGTGTTATCACCACGGCCGGTCAACGTATCGAGGACCGAATGCGTCGCACCCCCGGGCAAAGTTTCGACAAAGCGGTTCTTTTCACACTGGCCGCCCAAACCCACGGGTTCGTTAGCACAACGCGGCAAGTGCCCGGCAGAGCCTTGGCGTTCAAACGTCTCGACAAAGGGGGCCACGGGATCAAGCTTGACGGCAGCGTCGTTGATATAGAGCACGCCGCCCTGCATCTGGACCTTATCGCCGGGCATACCCACAACACGCTTGATGAAATCCGCGCCGTTCACGGGATGGCGGAAGACGATAACATCTCCGCGCTCAGGCTCTGATCCGAGGATACGACCAGAAAATGGGCACATCGAAAACGGGCAGGAATGACGCGAATAGCCATAGGCCATTTTGTTCACGAACAGGAAATCACCGATTAGCAGCGTATCCTTCATGGACCCCGAGGGGATCCAGAAAGGCTGAAAAAACAGTGTTCTAAAGACGCCCGCTATGAGCAAAGCCCAAAAAACCGTTCTGAGCGTCTCACCGATGCCCTCTTTTTTCGCCGTGCTTGCCATAGGGCCTCTTTCCCGCGCTAACTCAAGCCACCGTCCTGCCTTGGGGCCTGCCCAGAGTCAACCGCGCGCAGAGCCACGTTCACGCGCATTCGGGAGTGTTTTAGCGCTTAATCTGAGGGGCGCGCCTCGATCACGACCATCGCTTGCGCCCAAGGGTGATCGTCCGTGAGGGTGACGTGAATAATCGCCTTGTGACCGGGTGGGGTCATGGCGTCTAGACGGTCTTTGGCCCAGCCGGTGACCCGCATAACTGGCTGGCCGGTGGGCAGGTTCGTGACAGACATGTCCTTCCACGCGATACCCATGCGCAACCCAGTGCCCAGCGCCTTAGAACACGCTTCCTTCGCGGCCCAACGTTTGGCGTAGGTGCCAGCGACATCTTTGCGGTTCTCGGCTTTTCGCTGTTCATCCGCAGTAAAGATACGATTGCGAAAGCGGTCGCCAAAGCGATCCAGTGTCCCTTGAATGCGCTCAATATTCGCAAGGTCAGTGCCGATGCCGAGGATCATACCGGCTCCGTGGATTGTTGTGTGTTCAGCCCACGTGTTTAGCGGGTGACAGGGCGCTGTCTAGTCGGAAGCGATCGCGCCTGAGCGGGCAGCATCCATCACGTGCCGCATCTGATCCATGGCCGCCTCTAGCCCAACAAAGATCGACTCACCAATCAGAAAATGCCCGATGTTCAGCTCCCGCACGGTGGGAAGGGCTGCAATCGGCGGGGTGCTTTCGTAGGTCAGGCCGTGGCCCGCGTGAACCTCCAACCCGAGGTCATGCGCAAAAGCCGCCATCTCGGTGATCCGAGCCAATTCGGCCGCTGCCTCGTTTGCTTGGCCTTCCGCAACCGCATCGCAATAGGCGCCTGTGTGGAGCTCAATGACCGGTGCACCGATGCGGTGGGCCGCACGAATTTGCGCCTCATCCGCAGCGATGAACAGCGACACCCGACAGCCCGCATCCCGCAGGGGCGCGATATAGTCGCCCAGCCGGTTTTCTTCCCGCGCAACCTCAAGCCCGCCCTCGGTCGTCCGCTCTTCGCGCCGCTCGGGCACGATGCACACCGCATGAGGTTTATGGTGCAAAGCGATGGCCTGCATTTCGGTGGTGGCGGCCATCTCAAAATTAAGAGGAATGGTCAAAGCCTCCATCAAGGCGCCAATGTCGGCATCCTTAATGTGGCGGCGGTCTTCACGCAGGTGCGCCGTGATGCCATCCGCACCCGCGCGCTCTGCCAACAGCGCTGCACGCACCGGATCGGGCACGGCACCGCCGCGCGCGTTCCGCACCGTTGCTACGTGATCGATATTCACACCAAGACGCAGTTTTTCCATCAGATCACTCCCTCATTCTCTGGCTCGCCCTTGGGACCGAACCTAGCGCGTTTGATCGCCACGGGCAGCCTTGCGGCGCAACTCTTCTAGCTTTTTCTTAATCATGCCCCGGCGGCGTTTTTGATACGCGGTGATTACCGGTAGGCACATGTAATAGCAGATGATCCCAGCCACGATACCGGGGATGATGCCACCAACCATGTAGGGAAAGAACACCTCATCCCAGAACAGGGACAGATGGCTCCAATCCGCGGCCTCGCCCGAGAAGGGTGCACGGACATTGTGCAGCAGATCTTGGCCAGCGCCGACGAATTTGGCCAACAGCCCATCATCAAATTCTTTGTCGAACTCAGTGCCTAGCAGGAAATGCCCAGTCTGGAGCGAGATTACCCCGATAGGGACATAAGTCAGAGGGTTGCCAAAGAACGTTGCAAGCAAAGCTGCAAGGATATTGCCCTGCAACAAACGCGCGCCCACCGCCGCCACCAAAAAGTGCAACCCGTAGAAGGGCGTGAACGCCGTGAACACGCCAACCAGAATACCCCGGCTGATTTTATGTGGGCTATCGGGCAGTCGCCGGAGACGGTGTTTGACATAGTGAAACGCACGCGCCCAGCCACCTTTGGGCCAAAGCACCTCTTTGAGGATACGCCACCACGGGCGGGCGTCTCTGCGTTTGAAGACCACCCGGGCCCTCCCCTTTATGCCGCCCTCAGGCCGGCGCCTTGGCGACATCGCGTTCGCGCCGAAGCGCAGCGACATCGCTGTCCGTCTCGATTGCCATCATCACCGCATGCAGATGCTCACTGTCGCGGACGTCCACGTCTACCAGCAGGCGGTAAAAATCCGGTTTGCGATCCGTGAATCGCAAGTCCGAGATATTTGCGTTTTGCTCGCCAATCAATGTGCAGATACGTCCCAGTACCCCACCTTCGTTGCTGATCGTCAGATCCAGTGTCACCGCATGCACGGCGGCATGGTGGCCCGCAGCCCAGCGAATGTCGAGCCAGCGATCGGGCTGGTCCTCATATGTCACAAGGCGTTTACAATCGATGCCGTGCACCACCACGCCGCTGCCGCGATACGTAATCCCGACAATCCGTTCACCCGGCACGGGTTGGCAACAGCTGCCACGGGTGAATTTGTCGTCAGGATTGAGACCAACAATGGCCTTGTTGGGCGCAACTTCTGCCTCGGGCGCACTGGCCACAAGTTCAGGGTAAAGACGTTCGACCACTTTGCGCGCGGATACGTCCGTGGCGCCAACCTTGGCCAACAGCGCATCAGTATTCGGCAGATCGAACGCACGCGCGGCGGTTTCCAATACCTTATCGGTGGCCTTTTTGCCTACGTGGTCCAATGCAACGCGCATCAATTCGCGCCCCAGACGCTGGAACCTCACAATGTCTTCTTCACGCAGGGCACGACGGATGGCTTGCTTGGCGCGCCCGGTTTTTACAATGTCGATCCATGTCACCTGCGGGCTTTGCCCTTCGGCGGTGGTGATCTCAACACTTTGACCATTCTTGAGCCGCGTCCATAGTGGCACCCGCATCCCGTCAACCTTGGCTCCGGCGCAGGAGTGACCGATTCGCGTGTGGATCGCGTAGGCAAAATCCAAAGGCGTCGCGCCTTTAGGCAAAGCAACGACCTCACCCTTAGGTGTGAAACAGAACACCTGATCGGAATACATCTCTAGCTTCACGTGTTCCATGAACTCGTCATGGTCTTCGGCAGCTTCGAATCGCTCCGTGATCGTTTCGAGCCATTTGGCGGGGTCGACGGCAAACCGGTTCTCAGCGCGCTGACCGTCACGATAAGACCAGTGCGCAGCCACGCCACCCTCTGCCACATCGTGCATTTCGCGAGTACGGATTTGCACCTCAACCCGTTTGCCATCACGCCCCGAAACAGTCGTGTGCAACGAACGATATCCGTTAGATTTGGGCTGACTGATGTAATCCTTGAACCGCCCCGGGACCGCGCGCCACCGTTGGTGGATCACCCCCAAGGCACGGTAACAATCCTGCTCGGAGTTACAAATGACGCGGAAGCCGTAGATGTCCGACAGACGGGAAAAACCAAGTTCTTTTTCCTCCATCTTACGCCAGATGGAAAAAGGGCGTTTGGCGCGACCAGTCACGTCAGCTGTGACCTCAGCCTTTTTCAGTTCGTTAATAATGTCGAGCGTGATGCGCGCGATCACGTCGCCGCTGGCTTTTTGAAGCGTCACAAAGCGGCGCATAATGGAGGAGCGCGCCTCAGGCTGAAGAACGGCGAACGACAGGTCCTCCAGCTCTTCGCGCATCCACTGCATCCCCATGCGACCGGCAAGCGGCGCATAGATATCCATCGTCTCATGGGCCTTTTGCGCCTGCTTGTGCGCCGCCATGTGGCGGATAGTGCGCATGTTGTGCAAACGGTCAGCCAGCTTGACCAAGATGACACGCAAGTCTTTGGACATCGCCATGAAAAGCTTACGAAAATTCTCAGCTTGCTTGGTTTGTGTGCTGCTAAGCTGAAGGTTAGTCAGCTTTGTTACGCCATCAACCAACACCGCAATTTCAGTCGAAAACATCTCAGCGATTTCGGTGAACGTGGTTCGGGTATCTTCGATCGTATCATGCAGCAAAGCTGTGATGATCGTGGCGTCATCTAGCCGCTGCTCCGTGAGCAGCATCGCGACCTCAACAGGGTGCGAAAAGTAGGGTTCCCCGGACTGCCGGGTTTGACCCTTATGCATATCGAAACCGTAAGAATAAGCCGCCCGGATCAGCGGCTCATTCGTGTTGGGGTTATATGCGCGAACCTTTGCGAGAAGGTCCTCTACTGGGATCATCTGCTAACAGGACGAGGTGCCCTTAGCGGGGCTCCTGCGCCTCCATCAAAGCGCGCAGCAGCTTTTCCTCGGACATATCGTCATCTGCCGGTGCGTCTTTTTCGACGCCCATAAGCAGAGACATGCTGTCTTCTTCGGGCTCATCAACCTCGATCTGGGTCTGGTTGCTTTCGATCAGACGCTCGCGCAGATCCTCAGCGGACTGCGTTTCATCTGCAATCTCGCGCAGGGATACGACAGGGTTCTTGTCGTTATCACGATCCACGGTGATAGACGCACCAGCGGCAATTTCGCGGGCGCGATGAGCGGCCAGCATAACCAGTTCAAACCGGTTCGGAACCTTATCAACGCAATCTTCAACCGTAACGCGGGCCATGGTGCACTCCAGAT
>NZ_CEZFMW010000052.1:0-24284 GCF_982993085.1 Thalassobacter sp.
CTTGCGCGCGTTCATTTCCTTTAGGAAGTTGCTGTCTTTCATCCCGGCCTCCACTGCGTTGCGATACGAATATCATTCGCGGAGGGCCGCACCAGCGTCAAATGGAATGATGTGATGGCACACATCACAAAACGCAAAAAGCGCGGCCCCGCAGGGACCACGCTTAGACGTCAGAACCGGTTGGATTACCAGCGTTGGTCAATCACCAAAAGGATTGGTGCGATCATGGCGAACCAGATCAATCCCCATTTTGCAGCCGTGTTCACCTTTGCAAACAGGCCCTTGCCTTTCATGCCATTGCCGTAGGCTTCAAAGCCAGCCATCAAGACGTGGCCTTGGGCGACCTGGCGCAATTCTTTTGCGCGGATCTGGGCCTCAGCCTCTTGGCGGCGTTGGCGCATGGCGGTCGCGGGGTCGTGTGTTTCGTCGAACATCTAAGGCTCCCTTCTATTCAAAGAGGAAGATGGTGCGAAACCGTCGCAGGTCCAGCCCTTGGCCAGTCCTGCGACACTTTTTGCCTGATTAGGCCTTAGATCGTGGCGTTAATTGCGCCACCATCCAGCAGAACGTTCTGCCCCACCATAAAGCCCGCGTGCTGCGAACACATGAATGCGCAGGTCGCACCGAACTCAGCGGCGGTGCCATAGCGGCGAGCTGGGATGGTGCCTTCGCGTTGCGTACGGGCCTCATCCATCGTGATGCCCTGCGCCTTGGACACACCGGTGTCCAGCGACACGGCACGATCAGTGTCGTGGATACCGGGCAGCAGGTTGTTGATGTTCACGCCCTTCTCAGCGACTTGGCGCGCGGTACCTGCAACAAAGCCGGTCAGCCCAGTGCGTGCCGCGTTCGACAGACCCAACTGTGGGATAGGCGCCTTAACCGAACCGGACGTGATGTTGACCACACGGCCCCAGCCGCGCGCGATCATGCCGGGTAGTGCCGCCTGCATCAATGCGATGGGGGCCAGCATATTGCCGTCGATGGCTGCGATGAAATCATCGCGGCTCCAATCGGACCACAGGCCGGGAGGTGGGCCACCTGCGTTGGTGACCAGAATATCGATATCGCCAGCGGCGGCCAAAACGGCGGCGCGGCCCTCTTCGGATGTGATGTCAGCGGCAACGGCCGTGACCTCAACCCCGTAAGTGCTGCGAATGTGCGCGGCAGTCGCCTCAAGCGCCTCTGCCCCGCGGGCGTTCAGCACCAGATCGACGCCAGCTTCGGCCAGCGCTTCGGCGCATCCACGGCCCAAACCCTTGGAGCTTGCACACACCAGCGCGCGTTTGCCTTTGATACCCAGATCCATAGTCGTCTTCTCCCATTCGTTTCGGCGCTAGACCTAGCCGAATGCGCGCGTACTGCAACCTGCAATCGATGCGAGCCGCTCTGCGCTGCGCCAGCCCATAATCTTATTGTTTTTGTCGGGATTGAAATTTTGGCAAAAATCATCAAGTATTGTCGCACCGGCTAGCAACACACGGAAACCACCATGAGCAAAGTGCCCAGCCCCTGTATCGACGTGTGCAAATTTACGCGTGAAGGCCACTGCATTGGGTGTTCCATGACCAAGGCCCAAAAATCCTTATTTAAGGGGCTGAAAAAGGAAAAGCACCAAATCGCGTTTCTGGAAATGCTGCGCCAACAACAAGACACGCTTGGTCACTACACCCACTGGGTGCCCGCGTATCTAAAGAAGCTGAAAAAGAAGAAGGTCAAACTGGACTGGGGCCCCGCAAAATCCAAAGCCAAGAAGCGCGCGGCATAGGCCTGCGAACTTGCACGTTGATCGCCTGCGCTCTATAGCCCGATCATGCTTGATAATGCGCCCCAATTGCCCCCCGAAATCAGCCGCCGCCGGACGTTTGCGATCATCTCGCACCCCGACGCCGGGAAAACGACGCTGACGGAAAAGTTCCTGTTGTACGGGGGCGCGATCCAGATGGCGGGTCAAGTGCGCGCCAAGGGTGAGGCACGGCGCACGCGCTCCGACTTTATGAAGATGGAACAGGATCGCGGCATCTCCGTTTCGGCCTCTGCGATGTCGTTCGATTATCACACGCCCGAACGCGAATTCCGCTTTAACCTTGTGGACACCCCAGGCCACTCAGATTTTTCCGAAGACACCTACCGCACGCTGACCGCCGTGGACGCCGCCGTCATGGTGATCGACGGGGCCAAGGGTGTAGAAAGCCAGACACAAAAGCTGTTTGAGGTCTGTCGCCTGCGCGACCTGCCGATCCTGACGTTTTGCAACAAGATGGACCGCGAAAGCCGCGACACCTTTGAAATCATCGACGAGATCCAAGAAAACCTCGCGATCGACGTGACCCCGGCTTCTTGGCCGATTGGACGCGGGCGCGACTTTGTAGGCTGCTATGATCTGCTGCGCGACCGGCTCGAGCTGATGGACCGCGCGGACCGGAACAAAATCTCTGAAAGCATCGCGATTGAGGGTCTTGATGACCCCAAACTGGCAGAACATGTGCCCGCTGAGCTGCTGGATACCTTCCTCGAAGAAATCGAGATGGCGCGTGAATTGCTGCCAGCCATGGACCACAAAGCGTTTCTTGAAGGCACGCTAACGCCCATCTGGTTCGGCTCTGCGATCAACTCATTCGGGGTGCAGGAACTGATGTCCGGCATCGCGGAATTCGGGCCCGAACCACAGCCGCAATCCGCATCCCCCCGTCAAGTCAGTGCCGATGAAAAGAAAGTCGCGGGCTTTGTGTTTAAGGTGCAGGCCAACATGGACCCCAAGCACCGGGACCGTGTGGCATTTGTGCGCCTTGCCTCTGGCCACTTTCAGCGCGGCATGAAGCTGACGCATGTGCGGTCAAAGAAACCCATGGCGATCTCGAACCCTGTGTTATTCTTGGCCGCTGACCGTGAACTGGCCGAAGAGGCATGGGCTGGTGACATTATCGGCATCCCCAACCACGGCCAATTGCGTATCGGCGATGCGTTGACCGAGGGCGAAGCCCTTAAGTTCACCGGCATCCCGTCATTTGCGCCCGAGCTTTTGCAAACGGTCCGCGCAGGCGATCCGATGAAGGCCAAGCACCTCGAAAAAGCCCTGATGCAATTCGCCGAAGAAGGCGCCGCCAAGGTGTTCAAACCCTCTATCGCCAGCGGCTTTATCGTCGGCGTGGTTGGGGCGTTGCAGTTTGAGGTTCTGGCCTCACGAATTGAGCTGGAATATGGCCTGCCCGTCCGGTTCGAGCCGTCGCAATTCACCTCTGCACGGTGGGTGCATGGAACTGAAGAGGCTGTCGACAAGCTGGTGAATGCCAACAAACAGCACATCGCCCATGATAACGACGGCGACGTCGTCTTTTTGACGCGGCTTCAGTGGGATATCGATCGTGTGGTGCGTGATTATCCCGATGTGACCCTATCCAACACCAAGGAAATGATGGTGTGACACTGCAAAACCGCGTGGCTCCGACGGGTGAGATTATCACCCATCCAGCCCGCGGGACGCTGACCGGCAACCGAGGCATCCTGCACCGGCCCGATCAAACCCTTGGCACGCCCCGCTGGCAGCACCCCAATTGGGTCATTTGCACACTGCATCACCCACGCGGCAAATATCATGGCCCTATGCCAGACCGCGCATGGACCGCCCTGTTTTTCCTTGATGAGGCCGTCGCCCTCGCCGCGGGTCACCGCCCTTGCCACTATTGCCAACGCGTCCGCGCGCGGGCCTTTCGCGCAGCGTGGGATGCTGCCCAGGGCCCTGTGGATGGCACCGTCTCGCGCATGCCCGATTTGGACCGCGCCTTGCACCGCGCACGCGTCACCCGCAGCCGCCAACAAATCGTGCACAGAGCAGACGCAGCCAACCTGCCCACGGGCAGTTTCATCGCCGGTCCAGCCCCGATATTGCTGACCCAGAACGCCGCCCACCCCTACACGCCCGCAGGTTACGGCCCACCCCAACCTAGGCCCACCGGAACCGTCACGGTTCTAACCCCTGCCCCAACAATCGCCGCGCTCAGGCACGGTTATCGCCCGGACATACACACAACCGCCCGCGACACGCGCAAAAGTTGACGTTTTGTGCTTTATGGTCTAGGTCCTGCCGCACGTGCGAAGAACGCGCGTTTAGAAACCGTTTGGGCGTGAATGCAGGCGTCCTCCCCCCGCGGATCAGAGCAATACGGCTCCCCGCTAACAATGGACGCACATGACGACATTTTCCGAGCTCAACCTCGACCCTAAAGTCCTGAAGGCTATCGAAGCCACAGGGTACACGTCTCCGACACCGATCCAAGAAGGCGCGATCAAGCCTGCCCTCGAAGGCCGCGACGTGTTGGGAATTGCCCAGACAGGCACCGGCAAAACCGCCGCCTTTACACTGCCCATGATCACACTGCTCGGCAAAGGCCGCGCCCGCGCGCGTATGCCACGCAGCCTTGTTCTGTGCCCGACACGGGAACTGGCCGCACAGGTCGCTGAGAACTTTGACACCTACGCCAAAGGTTCACGCCTCACCAAGGCTCTGTTGATTGGTGGCGTCTCGTTCAAAGAACAAGACAAGCTGATCGACCGTGGCGTTGATGTGCTGATTGCAACGCCGGGCCGCCTGCTCGACCATTTCGAGCGCGGCAAACTGCTGCTGGGTGGTGTGCAGATCATGGTCGTTGACGAAGCCGACCGGATGCTCGACATGGGGTTCATCCCTGACATTGAGCGCATTTTTGAACTGACGCCCTTTACACGTCAGACTCTATTTTTCTCGGCCACAATGGCGCCTGAGATTGAGCGGATTACCTCAACCTTCCTTTCGAACCCCGAAAAGATCGAAGTCGCGCGTCAAAACTCGACTTCCGATACGATCACTCAGGGGCTGATCCAGCACACGCCCAAACGCCGCGATATGACAGCCAAGGACAAACGCGAAATTCTGCGTGCGCTGATCGATAGCGAAGGCGACAAATGCAAAAACGGTATCATCTTTTGCAACCGCAAGGTTGACGTGGATATCGTTGCAAAGTCGCTCAAGAAATATGGCTATGACGCTGCACCTATTCACGGCGATCTGGATCAGGCGCAACGGATGCGCACCTTGGACGGCTTCCGCGAGGGGACACTGAGGTTCCTTGTGGCTTCTGATGTGGCCGCACGCGGGCTAGATATTCCGGACGTGAGCCACGTGTTCAACTTTGACCTGCCCAGCCACGCCGAAGACTACGTGCACCGCATTGGTCGGACCGGGCGTGCGGGCAAATTGGGAACGGCGTTCTCGATCTCTGTGCCGTCGGACGAAAAATACCTCACCGCGATTGAGCGTTTGGTGGAAAAAGAGATCCCACGGGTCGAAAGCCCATGGTCCCCCCCCGGCAGCAGCAACAAACCCGCCACTGACGACGCGGCACCAGAGCAGACAGAGGACCGCCCCAAGCGGACCCGTTCGCGCGGTGGCCGTGGTCGCAACAAATCGGAGCGTCCCGCTGAGGATGCTGCCGCACCCACAGCCACCCCTGAGGTGCAGCAGGCGGACAACGCCCCAGTCGAGCAGCCAGCCCCCAAGCGTGACAACGCAGGCGGTGGAGCAGGTGGCGGACGTTCGCGTGGCGGGCGTGGTCGCTCAGGCGTTCAGGACAATCGTGTGGTGGGTCTGGGCGATCATTTGCCCGGCTTCATCGCGCTCAGCTTTGAAGAACGCCGCGAAGAGAACGCAGGCTAAGCCCTGCTGCAGCCAGTTCGCTGACATCGCATCGTTAGAATTAGAAAGGGCGGGAGTTAGTCCCGCCCTTTTTCGTTATTCAGCTGCCAGCCGCGTGATCAACGTCGTGACCTCAGGCTTCTTGCCGATCTGTTCCTTGCAAAGCTGTCGCACCGCGCGCTTGACAACATCCGACAGCTTGTCATCGTCCGCCGCTGTGCGCCCATCCACGCGCGCCAATGCTTGGGCCAGCTCATCCTCCAGCAGGTCCAAAAGCGGGGCGCCGTTGGTGCCAACTTCGCTCAGACCGCGGATATCAACCCAAGCATCTTCTAGCAGCTCATCGTCTTCATCGACCATCACCGCCACGACGACATGGCCATTGAGCGCCATTTTCAGCCGGTCACGCACAACCCCATCGTAGGATCCGACGTGCGCGGCACCGTCCAAATACACACGCCCCGTATCGACGTAGCCTGCGACTGTCGCCGCATTCCCCGAAAGGTCAACAATGGTGCCGTTGGGGGCCAAAACGCCTTGGCGGCCATTGGCCGTGGCCAGCTTGGAATGGGTCCGTAGGTGACGGTGTTCGCCGTGCATCGGGATCACGACCTGTGGGTTCACGATACCCGTGATCCGCTCCAAATCGGGGCGGTTGGCGTGGCCTGACACGTGATACAAGCCATCCGCATCCGTGACGACATCCACACCCATCTCACTAAAGTTGTTCATGATCTGGGCAACGCCGCGTTCATTCCCCGGGATTGTCTTGGAGGAAAACAGGAATGTATCGCCTTCCTTCAGTTCCAGCCCAAGATACTTGCCTCGGCTCAGCTGTGCGGACGCTGCGCGACGTTCCCCTTGGGAACCGGTCACAATCAGCATCAGGTTTTCGCGCGGCACGTTCTTGGCATCCTCAGGGGAAATCACACTGGGGAAATCCGTAAGGATGCCTTCTTCCATCGCAGCTTCGGTCATGCGGCGCATCGCGCGGCCCAGCAGAACGATGGACCGCCCAGCATCACGCCCAGCATCCGCCAACGTTTTCAAACGCGCAATGTTAGAGGCGAACGTCGTCGCAACGACCATGCCCTTTTGGGCCTTGATCAGCTTTTGGATTTCCGGGCCCAAAACCGCCTCAGAACGGCCCGCGTGGCCGGTGAACACGTTCGTTGAATCAATCACCAGCGCGCGCACACCGGGCTTGGACACTTCGGCCCACAGATCGGGGTCAAACGCCTCACCTACGACGGGGCTTTTGTCCAATTTGAAATCGCCAGTGTGGATCACGCGGCCCTCGGGGCTGTCGATCACAAGGCCTGCACTTTCGGGAACGGAGTGTGAGATGGGTAGGTAGCTGACCGTAAAGGGCCCCACTTCAACCGGTTCCATCGCTTCGACGACGTGCACGTTTTCGGGTGCGTGCCCTTGCTCGATCATCTTGCGCTTGGCGATATTGGCGGTGAAGGGCCGCGCGTAGATCGGCGCGTTAAAGTGACGGTACATATGCGCCACGCCGCCGACGTGATCCTCGTGGGCGTGGGTGATAAAGATGGCGTCTAGACGGTCCGCTTGTTCCGCAAGCCATGACATATCCGGCAGGATCACATCCACGCCAGGGGTGCTGTCCATGTCAGGAAAGGCGATGCCCAGATCCACCAGGATAAAGCGTTCTTTGCCTTTGGGGCCGTAGCCATACACATAGGCGTTCATGCCAATCTCACCCGCGCCCCCAAGGGCGAGGTAGATCAGTCGGTCAGGTTTTTTCATTAGGCCTCTAAACTCTCATTGTATTTATGTATCACGGTCAGTCCGTGCATTGTCAGGTCCTCTTCGAAAGCATCAAAGAGCGTCTCGGTTTGCTGGAAAAGTGGGGCCAGCCCCCCTGTAGCGATGATCTTCATAGGCGCGCCATGCTCAGCTTTGATCCGCGCGCAAATTTCTCGGACGAGGCCGATGTAGCCCCAGAAAACGCCTGACTGCATGCAGGCGATGGTGTTTGTGCCAATCACGGCCGATGGCTTGCTGATGTCCACATGGGGGAGCGCAGCCGCCGCACGGTGCAGCGCCTCAAGGCTCAGGTTAACCCCGGGGGAAATCACGCCACCGATATAAGCACCGTCATGGTCTATCACATCGAACGTCGTGGCGGTGCCGAAATCGACGACGATCAAGTTGCCCCCAAATAGATCGTAGCCCGCGACCGTATTTACAAGACGGTCTGACCCAACGGCAGTGCCGGCGTCCACCCGTGTCTCAACCGGAAGGGCGCAGCCCGGCTTGCCTACAACACGAGGACGGCAGTCGAAATAACGATCGCACAACACCCGCAGGTTAAACACAACGCGCGGCACCGTGGATGAGATGATCGCGCTGTCGATCCGCGCGGCCACCCCTTGCAACAGCATCATTTGGCTGATCCACGCAAAATACTCATCAGCGGTGCGGGCATGGTCCGTCGACATCCGATAGCTCGCGATAAAGTCATCGCCGTTCCAGATGGAAAAGACGGTGTTGGTATTTCCGCAATCGATGGCAAGAAGCATGGCTGCCCCCTCTAGAAAAACACGTCGCCCGCCGAGATCATCCGCTGGCCCGCCGCGGTCCGTAACACCAGTTGCCCCTCCGCGTCCACGGTCTCGAACGTGCCGTGATACGTCTCGGTAACGGTGCGGGCATGGATTGGCTCTCCCAGTTTGGCGGCATTGGCCAGCCAGCGGGTGCGCACAGCGTCAAAGCCGTAGGTCAGGAATTGTGCCTCAACCGCCGCATATGCCGGGGCCAGCAAGTCAAGGAATGCCTCAGGGCTGATGTCGGCACCTGTTTCGGACAAAAGCGACACTGGCGCCAAGGCGCCGGTTTCGACCTCCGCCTGTGTTGGGGCCGCGCGTAGGTTCACGCCAATTCCAATGATCAGGGTGTCAGAGGGGCCGCTTTCTAACAAGATGCCAGCCAGTTTGCCCCCATTCAACAGCACGTCATTCGGCCACTTAAGGCGCAGCCCTTCGGTCCGTCCTGTGGCCGCGATCAACGCGTCCTGCAACGCGAGCGACGCCACAAAGCTGCGCAGCGCCCGATGCGCAATCGCGCCGCCGGGGCGATACACCAAAGATGCCGCAAAGTTGCCAGCCGGATTGGACCATGCGCGTCCACGCCGCCCCTTGGCTGCCGTTTGCTCCAACCCTAAAAACCACGTTGGCCCCGCAATTTGCGCGGCTTGGCGTGCGGCCTCGAGTGAGGTGCTGTCAACAGTGGGGAGGATAACCTGCCCGACGCCTTCGGGCCATCGCGGGATCACGATGCGTGACCCCCGCGATGGACACTACCAATCCGCATCTTAGTGAACCAGCGTTTCGGCAGCAGCCGCCGCAAGACCTTCGATCCCGAACAGGTTCACAATGCCCAAAACCATGATCGCAGCACAACCGACCATCGCAACCCATTGGATCGCGGGCATAGCTTGGTCGAGGGGTTCGCCTTCGGTCCCGAAGTACATGAAATAGACCAGACGCAGGTAGTAGAACGCCCCGATCACCGATGCTACAACGCCGAGAACCGCAAGCCAAAACAGACCCGCATCAACGGCGGCCTGCAACACGTACAGCTTGCCAAAGAAGCCCAGCATCGGTGGGATACCCGCAAGCGAGAACAACAGCACCAACAACGCCAAAGCATGAGTTGGATGCGATTTGGACAGCATGTTTAGCGCGGCAATATCCGTCACATCCCGACCATCACGGCGCATGGACAAAATGAACGCAAAGGTCCCAATGTTCATCGTCACATAGATCGCCATGTAAATCAGCATCCCCTGCACGCCCGCAGCAGTACCCGCCGCAAGGCCCATCAGGGCAAAGCCCATGTGTGCGATCGAGGAATAAGCCATCAGGCGTTTGATATCGGTTTGGCCAATCGCAGCAATGGCACCTAGGAACATGGAGGCCACGGCCAGTAACGCGATGATCTGCTGCCAATCGTTGACCACACCGCCGAACGCATCGTGGACGACGCGGGCAAACAGCCCCATGGCCGCGACCTTGGGTGCCGTAGCAAAGAATGCTGTGACAGGTGTGGGCGAGCCTTCGTAGACGTCCGGGGTCCACATGTGGAAGGGTGCCGCAGAGACCTTGAACGCAAGACCAGACGCCATGAACACAAGGCCAAACAATAGCCCGAGCGAGATGTCACCCTCAGCCGCCGCAATGATCCCTGAGAAGTTGGTCGTACCTGCGTAGCCGTAGGTCAACGACGCACCATAAAGCAACAGCCCCGACGACAGCGCGCCCAGCACGAAGTACTTTAGACCTGCCTCAGTCGAGCGCAGGTTATCGCGGCGCATCGATGCCACAACATAAAGCGCCAGCGATTGCAGCTCGAGCCCCATATATAGGACCATCAGGTCGCCTGCAGATACCATAGTCATCATGCCAACAACCGCGAGCGTGATCAGCACAGGATACTCGAATTTGAGCATGTCATTGCGGGTCATGTAATCTTGGCCCAACAGCAAAACGGCCGCCGCGCTCAGCAAGATCGTAACCTTGGCAAACCGCGAGAATGCGTCGTCGGTGAACATGCCGCCAAACGCCGTACGGTCCGTGTCACCGGACACGCCGATCCAAAATGCCATGGCCACAAATAGGCCCACAGTGGCCCACAAAATCGGCAGGGCGAGTTTGTCCTTACCGGTATAGACCGCGCCCAACAGGGCCCCCATCGCGAACAGCGACAGCAGGATTTCAGGCAGGATGATGTTGAGGTCAGCGCTCATCACGTGCGTCCTAATGGCTTGCGGCGGCCACAGCCGTGACGGTGTCCGTCACGAGGGTCGCGGTTTGATAATCAGCAACAAGAGCCTCAACCGAGGGCCCTATGATATCGAGAATGGGGGCGGGGTAGACGCCAAAGAGGATCGTCATCACAATCAGCGGCGCAAAGATCGCACGCTCGCGCGCGGTCATATCCGTGATCGACTTGAGGCTTTCCTTGATCAGGTCACCCCACACAACACGACGGTACAGCCACAGCGCATAGCAGGCGGACAGGATTACACCCGTCGTCGCGAACATTGCGATCCACGTGTTGTATTGGAACAGGCCCATCAGCACGAGGAATTCACCGATGAACCCCGAGGTGCCCGGCAGGCCGACGTTAGCCATCGTAAACAGCATGAACACCAGCGCATAGGCGGGCATCCGGTTTACTAGGCCGCCGTATGCGTCGATCTCACGGGTGTGCATCCGGTCATAAATCACACCCACACACAAAAACAGCGCACCCGACACGAACCCGTGAGAGATCATCTGAAAAATAGCCCCATCAATGCCCTGTTGGTTGGCCGTAAAAATCCCTGCCGTGACGTAGCCCATGTGGGCGACGGACGAATAGGCGATCAGCTTTTTCATATCGTCCTGCACCAGCGCCACCAACGAGGTGTAGATGATCGCGATCACAGACAGCCACATGACCATCGGTGCCAACAAATCCGACGCCACAGGGAACATCGGCAGTGAGAACCGCAGAAAGCCATAGCCCCCCATTTTCAGCAGGATCGCCGCCAGAACAACAGACCCCGCTGTAGGCGCCTGAACGTGCGCGTCGGGCAGCCAAGTGTGGACTGGCCACATGGGCATTTTCACCGCGAATGACGCAAAGAATGCTAGCCACATCATAGTCTGTAGACCGCCAACGACATGGATGCCCAGCACCGAGAAACTCTCGGTCGCGAAGGTGTGGCTGAGTAGGGTCGGAATGTCTGTCGTGCCGGCATCGACATACATCGCAACCATGGCCACCAGCATCAATACCGACCCGAGAAGCGTATAGAGGAAAAATTTAAAGCTTGCGTAGATACGGTTCTTGCCGCCCCAAATGCCGATGATCAGGAACATTGGGATCAGGCCTGCTTCAAAGAACACATAGAACAGGATCAGGTCCAGCGCGCAGAACACGCCAATCATCAGCGTTTCAAGGATCAAGAGCGCGATCATGTAGTCTTTGACCCGGTGGGTCACATCCCAACACGCGGCAATCACAAGTGGCATCAGGAATGTCGTGAGCATCACGAACAGAACAGAGATGCCATCAACACCCATTTTGTAGGTCAGGCCCAAGAGCCAGGTCCGTTCTTCTACAAACTGGAAGTCTGTGTTTTGCGCGTCAAATCCCGTCAGCAACCCGATTGAGAACAGGAACGTGAACACTGTGGCACCAAGGGCCAGCCACTTCGCGTTGCGTTGTGCAGCAGCGTCGTCGCCGCGCAAGAACAACGCAAGGATCAGCGCCCCTAACAGCGGAGTGAACGTGATAAAGGAGAGGAGGTTGTTTTCCATTATTTCGCCCCTCCGGCGATCGTCATGTATGTGACCAGCACAACGATCCCAATGACCATCGCGAAGGCGTAGTGGAACAGATAGCCGGACTGCGCCCGACCCGCGAGACGGGTGATGAATGGGATAATCCCCATCGCCAACCCATTGATGCCGCCGTCAATCGTCGCCTCGTCGCCCTTCTTCCAAAGGAAGCGGCCAATGGCCTGAGCAGGTTTCACGAAGACCGCATCGTAAAGTTCGTCGAAGTACCATTTGTTCAACAAGAACAGGTACAGTGGCTGCGCGGCCTCGGCCCACGCCTTGGGCCACTCAGGACGCTTGATATAGCCGACCCACGCGGCAGCAAAGCCGAGCAACATCGCGATGAAGGGCGAAACCTTGACCCATTTGGGCACGACGTGTGCATCATGGATCATTGTGTTGTCATCGCCGATGTAGATACCGCCATGGCCCGCTTTTTGGGGTGTCCGCTCCGCGTCGTCTTTGTCACCTGCGGCATGAGCCTGCGCGATCAATGGGATCACGTTAGTGGCAGCCTGGTGTTGACCATACGCGCCGCCTTCATGGGTGCCAAAAAACTTGTCGACCTTGGCTTGGCTCCCGAAGTATGGGCCATAAAACGCCATACCCGCAAACACGGCACCAATCGCCAAAATACCAAGCGGCGCGGTCATCACGAGGGGGCTTTCGTGGGCATGTTCATGGGTGTGTTTGTCACCACGCGGCGTGCCGTAGAATGTCATGAACATCAGGCGCCAGCTGTAAAAGCTTGTGAACAGAGCCGCGACAACTAGCATCCAAAAGGCGTAGCCGCCGGCGGTGCCTGCATAGGCGCTTTCGATAATGGCGTCTTTGGACACAAAGCCCGCGAACCCAACTGGAAAGCCCACGTAAAGCAGCGGGATACCCACACCTGTAATGGCCAGTGTGCCGATCATCATCGCCCAGAAGGTCAGGGGGATTTTTTTGCGCAGACCGCCGTAGTTCCGCATGTCTTGTTCATGGTGCATCGCGTGGATCACGGACCCCGCCCCCAAGAACAGCATCGCCTTAAAAAACGCGTGGGTCAGCAGGTGAAACATCGCCACCGAATAGACGCCAAGTCCTGCGGCCACGAACATGTAACCCAGCTGCGAACAGGTCGAATAGGCGATCACGCGCTTGATGTCGTTTTGCACAAGGCCGACTGTCGCTGCGAAAAAAGCCGTGGTTGCCCCAAGGAACACCACAAATTCCATCGCCTGCGGCGCGAATTCCATCAAAGGTGACATTCGGCAGACAAGGAACACACCCGCCGTCACCATGGTCGCGGCGTGGATCAGGGCCGAAACGGGCGTTGGGCCTTCCATCGCGTCAGGCAACCATGTGTGCAACAGCAGCTGAGCCGATTTGCCCATCGCACCGATGAACAGCAAAAATGCGATCAGGTTTGCCGCGTTCCAGTCGGACCATAAGAAACGAACAGTTGTGTCGGCCAACTCGGGCATCTTTTCAAAGATCACCGCAAATTCGACACTGTCAGTCAGCAAAAAGATCCCGAAGATCCCAAGCGCAAAGCCGAAGTCACCGACACGGTTTACAACGAATGCCTTCATCGCCGCGGCCGAAGCCGAGGGCTTGCGCCAGTAGAACCCGATCAACAGATACGATGCGACGCCTACGCCTTCCCAGCCGAAGAACATTTGGATGAGGTTATCCGCTGTCACGAGCATCAGCATCGCGAAGGTAAAGAACGACAGATATGCAAAGAAGCGTGGCTTATAGCTTTCGCCGTCGCGCCATTGCGGGTCGTGATCCATGTAGCCAAAGGAATAAAGATGCACGAGCGCGGACACGGTTGTGACGACAATCAGCATCGTCGCCGTCAGCGCATCCATCCGGATCGCCCAATCCGTCGCGAGGCTGCCGCTTTCGATCCAGCGCAGGATCGTGACCGTGTAGAACCCGCCATCGTGTGCGGATGCGTCGAACGTCACGAACACAACCCAAGACAAGATCGCCGCAAGGAACAAAAAGCCCGTGGCAACCCACATCGCCAACGTTTCACCGATCCACTTATAGCCAAAGCCACAGATCAGGGCGCCAATAAGGGGCGCAAATAGGATAATCGTTTCCATGATCTTAGCCCTTCATCACGTTGACATCTTCGACCGCGATCGTGCCACGGTTGCGGAAGAAGCAGACAAGGATCGCAAGGCCAATCGCGGCCTCAGCCGCTGCCACTGTCAGAACGAACAGCGTAAACACCTGCCCCGTGAGGTCGCCCAAAAACGCCGAAAACGCCACGAGGTTGATGTTGACCGCAAGCAGCATCAACTCAACGCTCATCAGGATAATGATGACGTTCTTGCGGTTCAGAAAGATGCCGAAAATCCCGATCACGAAAAGCGCTGCCGCCACCGTGAGGTAATGTTCCAAGCCGATCATGTCGTCCCTCCGGAGCGCGTTGGCCCCTTGTCTTCATTGTGGGCCTTTGCAGCCCGGTGGTCTTACTCGTGCCCGACAAACCTTACGAAAGATTTTGGGGCGAACAGCTTTTCAGAAAAAGCTGTCTGCTAGTTCAGAACGAAGGGCGTCATAGCCCCTCGCATATCAGGATAGAGGCTCGCGCAGGCGCAGGGCTCTGTATTCATGTCGGACAATTGCGTGTCCTCACCGGTGTTGGCCAAGTCGTCGGCCAATCCCTCAAGCGAAAACAGCGAGGGATGACGACGCGTATGACGCTCGATGATCTTTTGACCAGCGTCCCGCCGATCAAACTGCCGCGCGCCTACGTTTTCTTCGCGAAGGCGGGTCGTCAAAACCCGCGCAGTGCCGCAGTCAGCAACATAGGCATCCACATAGACACCTTCTTGACTCCACCACTCTGCCCACGCGACGCGGCCTGCGCCAAGATCACGATGCTCAGCCTCACCCCCATGAGAAACATGGGTGGTGCGCGTGCACTGCCCAAGGTCCAGTGCCGCCGCAGGTGCAGCTAGGGCAAACGATATGGAAGCCAGACGGAACAAGTTTAAAGCCCCTGCCCCGGTTTGACGTCTTTGATTTCCATGGTCTTGGCCGGGTCGCGGTACATCTGGGCCAGAACATTCTGACGTTTGATGTCTTGGCGGTGGCGCAGGGTCAAAAGGATCGCCCCGATCATCGCAACCAACAGGATCAAACCCGACAGTTGGAACAGTAGGAAGTATTGATCATAAAGGATCATGCCCAAAGCGGCTGTGTTCTCCATCTCACCGCGTTCAATCGCGCCGAGGTTGGCAGCCGTGGACACACCATCCGCAGTTTCCCAGACGCCGAAAGCCAGCGCCAGTTGCATCAACAAAACAACGCCGATGAGGCCCGCAAGCGGCACGTATTTGGCCATCTCGGCCTTGAGGGCGGCGAAATCGATGTCGAGCATCATCACCACGAACAAGAACAACACCGCGACGGCCCCGACGTAGACGATAACCAACAGCATCGCCACAAACTCAGCCCCGACCAGCACGAACAGCCCGGCTGTGGACAGGAACGTCAGGATCAACCACAGCACAGAGTGCACCGGGTTGCGCGCCACGACGACAAAAAGACCCGCCGTCACGGTTGTGATGGCGAAGAGGTAGAAAGTGATCTCAGCAATCGACACAGGGCTTACTCCTCGGACCCGTCCAGAACGGACGTCGCCAGTTCCATCGCTTTGTTCATCGCAGGCACGCCGCCGAACATGGCCATCATGCCGATGGTTTCCGCGATCTCTTGGTTGGTCGCGCCAGCCTCTTTGGCGTGGCGCACGGTCAGCCGCACCTGCGCCTCTGCCTGCGCGCCGTGAACAGTGAGCCCGGCCAAGGTCAGCAGCAGTTTGGTCTTGGCGTCCAGCCCTTCGGGGTTGGCGCCTTTGCCAATGGTGGCTTCCATCATTTCAGCGGGCATCGTTGGCCACAGCTTTTCAAAACCCTGAGGCGTGAAGTGTTCCAGCGCAGGGTTCAAAGCCTTGGCCATGGCCTGGCTTTGCTCAAGGAATGCGGCGAATGGGTTCTTGGGATCAATCATCGATACGGCGCGTCCATTTCAAGGTTGCGGGCGATAAGGGCTTCCCAGCGGTCCCCGTTTTCCAAAAGCTTGTCCTTGTCGTAGAAAAGCTCTTCGCGGGTCTCGGTGGCGAACTCAAAGTTCGGCCCCTCTACGATTGCATCCACGGGGCAGGCTTCTTGGCAGAAACCACAGTAAATGCATTTGGTCATGTCGATGTCGTAGCGCGTTGTCCGGCGAGAGCCGTCTTCGCGCGGTTCGGCGTCAATTGTGATGGCCTGCGCGGGACAGACAGCTTCGCACAATTTGCAGGCGATGCAGCGTTCTTCGCCGTTTGGATACCGACGCAGCGCGTGTTCACCCCGAAAACGCGGGCTAATGGGGCCCTTTTCGTGCGGGTAATTCACAGTAGCCTTCGGCGCGAGGAAGTATTTCATTCCCAGCTTGAAGCCCTTGAAGATGTCGGCCAGCAGAAAGTATTTCGCGGCCCGTCCGTAGTCGATCTGCGTCATGTCCTATGCTCCCACGGCCCAGCGGGCCCAAAAGCCGCCAAGCACTTCGAATTTTGCAAGGAACGCCACGACCACAACCCACGCGAGGGACATCGGCAAGAAGACCTTCCAACCGATGCGCATCAATTGGTCATAGCGGTAGCGGGGCACGATGGCCTTCACCATCGCAAAGATAAAGAAGAAGAAGCCCATTTTTGCGACCATCCACAGCGGGCTGTCGGGCAAGAATGGGAAGGGCGACAGCCAACCGCCAAAGAACAGCAGCGAAATCAGCGCACACATCAGGAAGATCGCCATGTACTCACCCGCCATGTACAACAGGAACGGCGTGGAGGAATATTCAACCTGATAGCCCGCCACCAGCTCCGATTCAGCCTCTGGCAGGTCGAATGGGGGGCGGTTCGTTTCGGCCAAGGCCGAGATAAAGAACAAGAACACCATGGGCAGGTGCGGCAGCCAGTACCAACCAAAGAACCCATAATCTGTGTCTTGGGCGGCAACGATAGATCCGAAGTTCAACGACCCTGTCGAGATGATTACCCCGATGATGATCAGACCAATTGAGACCTCATAGGAGATCATCTGCGCCGCAGAGCGCAGCGAGCCGAGGAAGGGGTATTTAGAGTTCGACGCCCAACCGCCTACGATCACGCCGTATACTTCCAACGACGAAACCGCGAAAACGTACAAAACAGCTACGTTAATGTCAGCAACGGCCCAGCCGGTGTTGAACGGGATCACCGCCCAAGCGATCAGCGCAAGCACAAATGTGATCATCGGGGCCAGCATAAACAACGTGCGATCCGCGCCCGATGGGATAACAACTTCTTTGACGACGTACTTCAGAAAATCCGCAATAATCTGCAGCAACCCAAACGGGCCAACAACGTTTGGCCCCTTGCGCATCTGCACAGCAGCCCAGATTTTCCGATCGCCATAGACGAGGAAAATGAGCGAAACCATCACAAAGCCCACAACCGCAAGGGTTTGGGCCAGGATCAGCACCGCAATGCCGGCAGGTGTGGTGAAGAATTCAGCCATCTCTTGTCGTCCCTATACCGTCGGAATGCCCTGATCGCGGCAGTTTTCCACCACAACCTCAGCATCAATCGTTCGTACGCCCTGCGGGAGCGCCGGTGAGACGGTGTAAACCGCATCGCCGCTCCAGATTCCACCCTTGTTGTCCACAGATGTGCGGACGTGACGCGCAAAACCGAAGCCCCGGATCAACGCATATTGTGCAGCTGCGCACTTTGCATACTCCGCGACGTCTGCGCCCGTGCGCGCGCCTTTCATCTCAACAAGGAAATTCACAAGGTCGTTGTCCAGTTTGCGTGTCTCAAGCCCAATGTACACAGGCCTAAAGGTGTCTTTTGTGGGCGGCGTCTGCGGCGTGCAGGCCCCAATGGCCAAGGCACCACAGACAAGGGCCGGTCTAAGGCCCACCGCCATCGTTTGTTACTCCGCAGCCATGGGCGCGTCTTGGCGCGCTTTGGCGTTGGCCGCAAGTTCGCCCATTAACTGGCTCGCCCGCGCAATTGGGTTGGCCAGATAATGCTCTGAGATCGCAAGAGCGAACGGCGCGTCAGTCATTTGGCCTTGGCCCTCAGGCATCCATTCGTTTTCTACGACCTCGTCGATTTTCTTGAGGTGCGGCACCGCCTTGACCAAGGCCTGACGCAATTGCGCAAGGCTGTCGTAGGGCAGTGGCGCGCCCAGTTCACCCGATAGCGCCCGCAGGATCGCCCAGTTTTCTTTGGCTTCACCGGGGGCAAAGCTGGCGCGCATTGCCAGTTGTGGGCGGCCTTCGGTGTTCACGAACAGACCGTTTTCCTCGGTGTAGGCGGCGGCGGGCAGGATCACATCCGCACGGTGCGCGCCTCGGTCACCGTGGGAGCCTTGGTAAATCACGAACGGCCCAGCGGGGATATCACCTTCATCCGCACCAAGGTTGTACACCACATCAGCGCCATCAAGCGCCGCCGTGATGCCACCGTCGGTAGTCGCGCCGATATCCATCGCGCCAACGCGTCCCGCTGCGGTGTGCAGAACCAAGAATTTGGATTTAGTCGCATCGGCCAATGCTTGAGCCGCGGCCAAAACCGCAGCACCATCTTCGCGCGCCAATGCGCCGTAGCCGACAATGATCAACGATGTCTTGTCCGCCACGTCAGAGTGATCTTTTGCCAACAACTCCGTCAGGGCAGCCGGACCCGTACCCAAATGCGCGTGGTCAAATGTCAAATCAACCTTGGGTCCAACGACACCCACATTTGCGCCGCGCGACCATGCCTTGCGCAGGCGCGCGTTCAGAACGGGCGCTTCATCGCGTGGGTTGCACCCAATAAGCATGATCGCCTCAGCCGTATCGATATCTTCGATCGACGCGGTACCGACATAGCCGGAGCGATTGCCAGCAGGCAGTTTCGCGCCATCAACACGACACTCAACCACGCCACCTTGGCCTTCGACGAGCGCCTTGAGGGCAAAGGCCGCCTCAGTCGGGGCCAAATCACCCACGACGCCAGCCATCTTAGTGGCCCCTTTGATCGCCTTGGCAGCCGCTTGCAGAGCTTCACCCCAGCTAGCGGGTTTTAGCTTGCCGTCGACACGAACGTAGGGCTTGTCCAAACGTTGGCGACGCAGTCCATCCCACACGAACCGGGTCTTGTCGGAAATCCATTCCTCATTCACCCCATCGTGGTTGCGCGGCAGGAACCGCATAACTTCACGCCCCTTTGTATCGACCCGAATGTTCGAGCCAAGTGCGTCCATCACGTCGATGCTTTCCGTCTTGGTCAGCTCCCACGGACGTGCGGTAAAGGCGTATGGCTTTGACACCAAAGCGCCCACGGGGCACAGGTCAATGATGTTACCCTGCATATTCGAGTGCAGCGTTTCACCCAAATAGGAGGTGATCTCGGCGTCTTCGCCGCGGCCCGTCTGGCCCATCTGGTGGATGCCTGCAACCTCGGTCGTAAAGCGCACACAACGGGTGCAGGAAATGCAGCGCGTCATGTGTGTTTCGACCAATGGACCGAGATCCAAGTCCTCGGTCGCGCGCTTCGGCTCCCGGAAGCGGGAGAAATCAACACCATACGCCATGGCTTGGTCTTGCAGATCGCACTCACCGCCCTGATCGCAAATCGGGCAATCTAGTGGGTGGTTGATCAACAGAAATTCCATCACCCCCTCGCGCGCCTTTTTGACCATGGGAGAGTTGGTTTTCACGACAGGCGCCTGACCTTCGGGGCCGGGACGCAAATCCCGGACCTGCATCGCGCAGGAAGCCGCGGGTTTGGGCGGGCCCCCAACGACTTCGACCAAACACATCCGGCAGTTGCCCGCGATGGAAAGACGCTCGTGATAGCAGAACCGCGGCACCTCGATCCCAGCCTCTTCACAGGCTTGGATCAGGGTCATGGCACCGTCGACTTCGACCTCATGGCCGTCGATGTTCACTTTCCTAAGGTCGCTCATTTTCGTCGTCCTTCATCATACTTTGCGCCGTGTCTGACCGCGCTGGCTTGAGCTCAGCGTTTGGTACAGCGCCCTGCAATCGTCAATGTGTCATTCGCCCCAATTTCCAAGGCCTCAGGCTCTTGGAACGGGGATTGTGTCCAGGCAATGTCCGATCCGCCGAACACGCCGAGGCAATACTTAACTGCTTCGAACTCGGCTGCCTCTTGGGCGCCTGTCAAACTGCGCGACGCACCCCGTACATCAACCGTAAAGTCGCGGCGGTCTTGGCTCGTGCTATCGACATCGGTGCGGAACCGGATGCCATCAAACAACACGCGCTCAGAGCGAAGCGCGCGGTCTTGGCCGATGCCAAACCAGCCACAGCCCGACAGGCTTGCGACCAAAGCAATACCCATCAACGCACGGATCATTGAGCAACACCCAACAGCAGCTCACCAATGCCTGTACCTTCGGCGATTTCGATCAGGCCCGCGGCGCAAATCTGATCTTCGGTCACAGTGCCGCGCAGGTTGTGCTTGGCCACAAAGGCGTCCTGCAACACGGCCACATCGGCAGAGGGATCTTGCATCTGATCCTCTAGGTTTGAGGGTTCAAACCCGTCTTGCGTCAGCTGCACCAGCACGCTTTCGCTGCGCAACGCGGCTTTGCCCAGATGGATCGACAGGGTCGAGCACCGAACGGCCAGCATCTGTGCCGTCGAGGTTTCCATGACCGTGGACACGAAATACGCGGGCGCTGGGACTTTTTCAGCCGCAAACGCAGGTGTCGCAAGACAGCACAAGAGAAGAGCAGCGCGGATCATTCTGCTGCCACCGCGCTAACGCGACCCTTTTTCTGGGCGACAATGCGATCTTCGATCTCATCCCGGAAGTTACGGATCAGACCCTGGATGGGCCACGCTGCTGCATCGCCAAGGGCACAAATCGTATGGCCTTCGACCTGCTTGGTCACGTCCAACAGCATATCGATTTCCTCAACCTCAGCTTCGCCTCGGACCAAACGGTCCATCACGCGCATCATCCACCCCGTGCCTTCACGACACGGCGTGCACTGGCCACAGCTTTCATGTTTATAAAACTTCGAAAGGCGCCAGATCGCTTTGATGATGTCGGTGGAATTATCCATAACGATGATCGCCGCAGTCCCTAGGCCCGAGCGTTGCTCGCGCAGGTAGTCGAAATCCATGATCGCGTCGCGCATGTTTTCGCCGCGAATACAGGGGACAGACGAACCACCCGGAATAACCGCCTTAAGGTTGTCCCAACCGCCGCGAATACCGCCGCAGTGGGTCTCAATCAGTTCTTCAAAGCTGATCGACATGGCTTCTTCGACAACACAAGGGTTGTTCACATGACCCGAGATCGCGAACAGCTTGGTGCCGGCGTTATTGGGGCGACCAAATTGCGAAAACCACTCGGCCCCGCGACGCAGGATGGTCGGCACAACGGCAATGGATTCCACGTTATTCACCGTCGTGGGACAGCCATACAAGCCCGCCCCCGCAGGAAACGGTGGCTTCATGCGCGGCATGCCCTTTTTGCCCTCAAGGCTTTCGATCAATGCGGTTTCTTCCCCGCAGATATAGGCCCCTGCCCCGTGATGCAGGTAAATCTCAAAGTCCCAGCCGGATTTGCACGCGTTCGGGCCGACCAGACCGGCGGCATAGGCCTCATCGATGGCGGCCTGAAGGGCTTCTTTTTCGCGAATATATTCGCCGCGAATGTAGATGTAGCAGGCATGTGCATTCATCGCGAAGGACGCAATCAGGCACCCCTCAATCAGGGTATGGGGATCGTGACGCATGATCTCCCGGTCTTTGCATGTGCCCGGCTCGGATTCGTCGGCGTTGACGACCAGATACGCTGGGCGGCCGTCGCTTTCTTTGGGCATGAAAGACCACTTCAGCCCCGTAGGAAAGCCCGCGCCACCGCGGCCCCGCAGGCCCGACGCCTTCATGATCTCAACGATCTTGTCACGGCCCAAACCGATCAAATCCTTGGTCCCGTCCCAATGGCCGCGCTGTTGCGCGCCCGCGAGGGTGCGGTCGTGCATTCCGTAAAGGTTGGTGAAGATCCGGTCCTGATCTTGCAGCATATCCTAGTCCTTTTCGTTCTGGCGCGCACGCCAGATGCCAATCGTCACGATAAGAGCCCAGATAAAGGCCCCTAAAGCCGCGAAATCGAACAGAAAGAGCCACCGCGTCGGGAGACCCTGCTCTGCGCCAATGAAATTCGCCCCCATCCAGAGCACCATCGTGGCGACAAGCACGATAGCGACCAGTCTGGCCTGTTTGGCCGTGCGGACGGAGGCGTCCGTGTTGCGAGGTGCCATTTACACCTCAGTAAACATCGCCTTTGTCGACCTTTTTGGAGAAATCCGTTTCTCCTCCGGACGCCAAAAGCTTGGCCTGCGCGACCCAATCATCACGGCTCACGCGGCCTTTGAAGCCAACAAGGTTTTGATCCACCCAAGCGACCTCATCAGCGGTCCATGCCGCGATTTGATCGAAATGGTAAAACCCAAGGCTGTTGCAAGTCTGCTCCAATTTGGGGCCGACCCCTTTGATACGTTTCAGGTCGTCTGCACCGCCAGCGCGGGCGGCCGTCAAGGCCGCGGGCTTGGTACCTTCGCCTGCCGCGGCAGCTGGCTTGGAGGGCGTCGGCTTGGGTGCGGGGGCTGCTTTGGGGGCGGGCGCAGGCGCTGCGGCGCTGTTTGTTGCATCCGCCTTGCCCGTATCCATCGCGGCAGCGGCCGCCATAGTGGCGGATGTGCGGGCCGCCGAAGGCGCATTGGGCGTGGCAGTTGGTGCAGGCGCGCGACTTACTGCGCGAACCTCCGACAGGTGCGGCAAGTCCCGGCACAGCGTCAGCGACAACAGCACCCCAAGAACCACAAACCCGACTGCGCCCATGAAGGCGCCTTGCAAAAACATCCATCCGCTCATGGAAATCAAAACGGCCGCAACGACCGCACCAAATAACGCGGCAATACCCCAACAGGTGATCGCGCAGGTCAATTTGCTAGATGATTTTTCCATTATAAACTTCTCCCCGTTAAAACCGCCTTATTGCTTGGCGTCCCCCTTCTTAACGCGAGATGCGAATTCTGTCTCCCCTCCGGCTGCAAGCACCTTGGCTTGCGCAACCCAAGTGTCCCGAGTGACCCGACCTTTGAAGCCTTCGAGGTTCTGATCAACCCATGCGATCTCATCTTCAGACCACGCAGCAATCTGGTCGAAATGATAAAACCCGAGAGAGTTGATAAGCGTTTCCAGCTTGGGTCCAACGCCTTTGATCAGCTTAAGATTGTCGGCTTTGCCATCGCGCGCGGCGGTCAGGCCAGCGGGTTTGGTGCCCGACGCCGCAGCTTCGGCGGGTCTTGCCGCTTTCTTCGGTGCAGCAGGCTTTGCCTTGGGTTGAGCGGCTGGCTTTGTGGAGGTGTTGGCCGCGCCGTCATGGATCCAAGGCGTCAACAGCGGCACTTCGGTTCCGTCGATCCGTTTAACGGTGTCACCAATATCGGTGGCCAGTTGTACAGAAGCGTTGCCCGCAGCTTTTCCTGCCTCATAGGATTTGAGGCTGGTCAAACCGCCCAGCGGCTCAGAGCCGTAGCGACCATTTTGCGGACCGGGGGTGGGTACACGACCGGCGCGCAGTTCGTCCAAGATATCGGCGAACTTTTCAGCCGTAAGGTCTTCGTAGTAATCTTTGCCAATCTGGGCCATTGGCGCATTGGCGCACGACCCAAGGCATTCGACCTCTTCCCACGACAATTTTCCGTCCTCGGAAATCACATGAGGGGCCTTTGCGATCTTGTCCTTGCAGACAGCAACCAGATCCTCTGCACCACAAATCATGCATGATGTCGTGCCACAGATTTGGATATGCGCAACTGCGCCCACTGGCTGAAGCTGGAACATGAAGTAGAACGTCGCGACCTCAAGCGCCCGGATGTAAGCCAGATCCAACATCGCAGCTACGTGTTCAATCGCAGGACGACTCAACCAGCCTTCCTGCTCCTGCGCACGCCACAACAGCGGAATAATCGCCGAGGCCTGACGACCTTCGGGGTATTTCTTGATCTGGGCTTCTGCCCACGCGTGGTTATCCGGCGTGAAGGCAAAACTCTCAGGTTGGTCTTTGTACAGGCGGCGGAGCATGTGGTCGGTCTCGTTCTTGTTTCTGGCTAGCCCACTGGTCGGGGCGCGTCGCTAGCGGTCAATCTCTCCGAACACCACATCCATGGTGCCGATGATGGCTGCAACGTCCGCAAGTT